>JBNMHW010000001.1:0-74659 GCA_050872965.1 bacterium
AGATCCCTTTTGCGTTTGTTTTACGATATCTTTTTTTCAAGGTACAGACAGTATGAATTCATGCTGATATTTATACAAAACAACATGGAAAATTTAGTGTGTTGTTAAGCAAGCATTATATATGGGGTAGCATATGGAAAATTACAATGAACTGAGAGCAGGCCTAGAAACGGCATATATTGATGGTTCGGTAGCGTCATCTCTCGCATACAGACCACAATTTGTCTCTAACAATTACAAAGAAGGAAAGAAAGTCTTATCTTCCATCGAAGATGAGTTATTAAAGTGCGATCAGTTTCAGATCAGCGTCGCATTTATTACAATGAGTGGTATTACACCTCTTCTACAAACATTAAAGGAATTAGAAAAGAAAAATATTCCCGGAAAGATTCTGACCACAAACTATTTGAACTTCAGCGAACCAAGAGCGCTGGCGAAGTTAAATGAACTGTCGAATATCACGCTCAAAATGTACGATGTCGAAGCTGCAGATGAAGGTTTTCATACAAAAGGGTATATTTTAAAAAAGGATGAAATCTATCGGATTATTATTGGCAGTTCAAATATTACAAGCGCGGCGCTTACAAGTAATCGTGAATGGAATACAAAATTGATTTCTACCGATCAGGGTGAGATGGCTCGTGAAATTGTGGCTGAATTTAGAGAACTATGGAATTCAAAGCATGCGCTAACATTTGATGAATTCTATGAACAGTACAAAGAACGATATAAAGTCATCAAGCACCAGAGGGATATCGCAAAGCAGGAAGAGATCACTTCTATTGAGAAATATAAGTTGCAGCCCAATAGTATGCAGGTTGGATTTATAACAAACTTGAAGAAGATCATTGCTGCAGGAGAAGAACGGGCATTACTCATTTCTGCGACGGGCACAGGAAAAACGTATGCGTCTGCATTTGCTATGCGTGAACTGGGTTTCAAGAGGGTGTTATCATCGCCCAGGCAGATTATTATGGTTATAGTGGAGACAAGGTAAAAGGGTTGATTTTCTGCAGCAGCATCCCAGAAACAGAAGAATTGTCTGCCAAATTTAACAAGATCACAAATCCTGCCACCGGAAAACTCTATAGAACGATTGCTCTCAATGGAAGTGCATCTGAGCAGGAGCGGCAAGATGCATTTGAGCGCCTCGCGATGAATGAGGATGAGTCAAATGAGGAGAGGCAGCCATTAGATTATATTTTTTCAGTAGAAATATTAAATGAAGGCTGGGAATTTCCGGGTGGAAAAATAGAAGTAGGCGAAACCCCGCAACAAGCCTTGAAACGTGAGATAATGGAAGAACTGGATACAGAGATCACGGTTGGGGAGCTGATCGATACGGTGGAATATGATTATCCAGCATTTCATCTATCCATGGATTGCTTCTGGTGCGAGATCGTAAAGGGAGATCTGGTTCTCAAAGAACATGAGGCAGCGCGGTGGCTATCAAAAGACCGGTTGGCTGATGTGGAATGGCTGCCTGCGGATGTTACGCTGGTTGGGAAGATCGCTGATGAGATGTAAGATTGCATATAATTTCATATAATGAGAATTTATTGTAATAACAAAATTCGTTGAAAATGTAAGTGCCTATTTGTCATAAATGAACATCAAACAAAGCTATGTAAGCTGTGACCCAGATGTGTGATGATGCCACGATTAAACAATATAATGATAAAATTTGAATAAAAATCGCAAAAATACAAATAATATTGTTGCAAAATGCATCCAAAGGGAATATCATAGTACTATAAATTCATTTTGGTTTGGAAAGGGGCAAGTACATGTTAATTCAGTTTACAGTAGAAAATTTTTTATCAATTAGAGATAAGGTGTATTTAAGTCTTGAACCTTCAAAAGATAGTGAACATCCTGAGAATCTTATAACCAAGGGTGATTACAATGCAGTCACTTCAGCTGCCATTTATGGAGCTAATGCATCAGGAAAAACAAGCCTTTTTAAGGCTATTACTATTTCTTTAATAATGTTAAGAAACTCAAATAATATTCAGGTTACGGATCGATTACCGGTTATTCCATTTAAGTTTGATTCAGTATCAAGGAATAAACCGACATCATTCGAGTTCACTTTTATTGCAAGCGACGAAAAAAAATATATTTATGGATTCAGTGCAACTACTGAGAAGATTGTTGAAGAATATTTATATTTCTATAACAGTGCAAAACCAACACTTATTTTTGATTTAAAAGAGGCCGAGGAACCAAAGTATAATCGAGCATATAAAGGGAAACTTGAAACGGCATATCAGATGAATACGCCTAATAAGCTGTTTTTGGCAACTGCTACAACTTGGAATGTGGAATGTACAAAGATTCCATTTGAATGGTTAGCAGAATATATTGATACTTTTACAGAGGTGATGGATTTAAGTGGAGTTGCCATTGAAAAATATCGTACAGATGAGAAGCGTCAGTATATTGATTTTACAAAAGATTTGTTAAAGCAGGCTGATATCAATATTAGTAGCATTGAAGTGACTGCGAAAGAGGTGATAGGTGGAGCTGTACTTCCAATTCCTATTGTCGTTCAAGGGAAAATGATTCCGTCAAATGAAGGAAAGAGATACGACGTAGAGATTACTACAGGCCATATTATTATGAATGAGGATGGAACACAAAAGGAATATTCACTTAAACTTCAGGAAGAATCTCTAGGAACACAGCTTTTATTCTTTTACGGTCCGCTTTTAAAGGATGCATTTGAAAAGGGGAAGACACTGATTTTGGATGAGATTGATAAGAGTATGCATCCAAGTCTTGTAAAATTTATTATGAATCTATTTCGTGATCCAGATATTAACAAAGCAGGAGCACAGCTAATCGTAACAACACACGAGACAGGAATTCTGACTTTGGATATGTTTAGAAGAGATCAGATTTACTTTACAGAGAAGGATTCAAGGACTGGTGTTACAGACTTGTATTCGCTTGACGAGTTCTCTGTTAGAAAGACTGAAAATATTGAAAAGGGCTATTTAATGGGAAGATATGGAGCAATCCCATTCCTCCAAAATGAGGAGGTGCTGTAAATGGCAGATAGAAATTTTCAGAAGAAAAAGAGAAATGATGTAAGGCGTAAACGAAAACCCGTTATGTTGATTACAGCTGAGGGAAGAAATAAAACAGAAAAGCAGTATTTTAACTCGTTTCAAAATCAGTATGGTAAGTATTCTATTCGTTTTGCAACGGGACTCGAGACTGATCCGGTTGGCATGCTAAAGGCAATGGAAAATGTTTGGAAAAAGAATGAATTATCAGAAAAAGATGGTGATAAAGCATACATTGTTTTAGACATGGATTGCAAACCCAAAAAGATTCAACTTGTAAAAGAGTTGCAGACGAAATCAAAAAATATACGGTTCATAGTTTCGAATCCATGTATTGAGGTGTGGTTTATTCTTCATTTCATCTATACGACACATCAGTTTAAGGATAGTAAAGAACCAAAGAAGGAATTGGCAAAATACATTCCTGGATATGAAGAAAGCATGGATATTTCAGCAATTCTTCGACCTATGCTAAATGATGCGGAGAAGCATCTTGAGCAGCTAAGAGGTTATTATGAAACTCTTGGAGTTGCCTGGGGTGATGCAGAATGCAATCCTATGACTGATATCGTTGAAGTGCTAGAGGAGCTGGAAGTCCTTTAATAAATAGAAAAGTATAGTAAATATAGGCCGGGCTTAGGTTCAGTCTATAATAATAGCTGGGATTTCGAGACTGTTTCAAGTTTTGTGTGGAAAATGGATTGAGAATTATCTATTCTATCCCAGTTGAAGGAAGATCTGGCAAATTATTATGCAGGAATGGGTGGTATTTGACATTATTAATAGAACAACCGGAGGACAACCCATGAGATTTTTACACACATCAGACTGGCATCTGGGAATGACTTTCCGCGGTGGTGTTTCATATCGCGAGGATCAAATGTATATGATCGGGCAGATCTGTCGGATTGCAGCCGAAGAGCAGGTGGACGGTATCCTCTTGGCAGGCGATGTGTTTGACAAAAGTATCGCATCGCAGGAAGCATTACAGCTCTATGACGAGGCTATGACACGCATATGCGGAACACTTGGCATACCGGTGTATCTCGTTGCCGGCAATCACGACGGCGCAGAGCGGATCTCCCAGTGCAGTGAATTGCTGAAAAAGAGCGGATTGTACATTGCGGGTGCATTGGAGAAAGCACCGCAGGTCGTCAACGTAGGAACTATCGATATCTATCTGCTGCCGTGGATCTCTACCGATAAGGTGAGATCTGTCTATCCGGAAGAAGCGGAGCAGGTTCAATCGATGGAGGATGCATACCGGATCGTGTTAGACCATTATCGGGACAGTTTTGTGCCCGGACATAGGAATGTTCTGGTGGCACATGCATTTATTGTGGATGCTGAGACATCCGTCAGTGACTGCGCGGCAGAGGTGGGACGGGCTACGATGGTGGGTTCGTATGTATTTGACGGCTTTGATTATGTGGCGCTCGGTCATCTGCACGGACCACAGCAGGTGAATGCGCAGATCCGTTACAGCGGCACACCGATGGCATATTCGTTCGGCAAGGAAGAACAACAGGAAAAGAGTGTCACGATCATCGATTTTACGGACGCAGGCACGATGGAACAAAAGATCGTTCCGATTCCGCAGCTTCATCGGCGGGTGACCCTGAGTGGTACATTTGATGAACTGATGCGCGCAGATTATAAGGAAGAGATTCTGGATGGATACGTGCGTCTGGATGTGACAGACAGCTATGTAGGGCTGGATTCGCTGGCGGCATTCCGGGAAAAATATAAAAATCTGCTAGAGGTTGTGAGCAAAGATTTTGAACGTGAAGATGCGAAGATCACGATGACGATGGGTGAATTTGAGCATGCCGCGGATGATCCGGAGGAGATTTTCTGCAGATATTGTGAGGACATATTGGAGGAGACACCCGGTGCGCATTTGTCGCAGTTATTCCGGAATGCACTGAAAATCTATGAAAAGGAGATCACGGAACAATGAGACCTGTCAGAATAGAATTTCAGGCATTCGGCCCATATGCGGGACATGAAGCGGTAGATTTTGAAGCGCTTGCAGCACAGGGATTGTTTCTCATCTGTGGAAAAACGGGAACCGGAAAGACGATGATCCTGGATGCGATGACGTTTGCGCTCTATGGCAAGAGCAGCGGTCACGGGCGGGATGATTTTGAGGCGATGCGCTGTACGAATGCACCGTTTGACCGGACGACCTACGTCAGATTCGAATTTGAAAATCATGGTATATATTATCTATTTGAGCGGAGGCTGGAGCGAAAGCGAAAAAACCTCTCCGCTTCTTATAATGTCATGAACCGGGACGAGGACGGCATTTGGAGACCGATGATGGAAAATGCAAAAGAAAAGGCATTGAATGAAAAAGCAGTAGAGATCATCGGGCTGGAATATGAGCAGTTCCGGCAGGTTATTGTACTGCCGCAGGGACAGTTTGAGAAGCTGCTGACTTCCAATTCGGATGAAAAAGAGAAGATCCTCACGAACATTTTCGGCGAGGAAAAATGGCAGTCGATCGCGGAACAGCTCTATAATGAAGTGGTAGAGCGCAAGGATCGGCTCAAAGGAACCCGGGAAAAGATTGCGAACAGCCTGAAAGAAGAACAGTGCGGGTCATTGGCAGAGCTCCGGCAGATCGTCGCCGCGCAGGAGGCAGAGCTGTCCAAGCTGGATCAGGAGTATGAGGCTGCCGATTATGAGCAGCAGATCAGGCAGCTGCAGGAAGCATTGGCGATCGCAAAGCGCTTTGGTGATCTGCATAAGGCGCAGGATCGTATCCGGTGTCTGGAGGAACAACAGAGGGATCGCGTGTATTGGGACAAGCAGGTACAAGACGCCGTCAGAGCCGCAAAGGTATGTGCGTTGCTGGCAGCCGAGGATACGGCAAAAGTGGCACTGGAAGCCAGACAAAGAGAAGAACAGCAGGCAGCGGAACGCGTAGAAGAGACAAAAAAAGCGGTTGGACAGGCGGCAGAGGCACGCAGGCAGCATACAGAGCAGGAAGAGGCGGTAGAGATGCAGCAGCGGCGCAAGCTGCAGTATGAGAATAAACGCACGGATTATCAGGGGATAGAGGCTGCGAAGAAGGCTGTCCGGAAGGCCGGGACTGAGGAAAAAGAAGCAAGGGCAGCCGCAGAGCGTGGAAAACAGCATATGGATTCTTTTACATCTAAAATAGCTGAATTGAAAACTGCCTATCAGGAAGCCAATGAAGAGCATAAACGGCTGCTTGAGAGTTATCTGGCGGGAATCACCGGGGAACTGGCAGAGCAATTGGCAGAAGGGCAGCCCTGTCCGGTGTGCGGCAGCATCGACCATCCGCATAAGGCGGCAAAAGCAGATCATCATGTGACTAGAGCAATGGTCGATCACGCGAAAAATGAGGCAGATGGGATCTATCAGCGCCTGCAGGATACGGTCGCGGAGCAGGAGCGCGCCAAGGCGGCTTATGATACTGCACACGCGGCAGTGGAGGCGCGGCATGCACAGGTTGTCACTGCGCAGACAAAATGGGACGCGATGAAGAAGAATCTGGTAGAAGGTATCACGACACTGCAGGCGCTTGATCGGGCGATCGCGGATATCGACCGGGAGATCAGTACCTATCACCGGAGAAAGACAGAGCTGGAAGAAGCAGAAAGACGTGCGCAGGAGTCTTATACGGCGGCTGTAGCAGCACACACAGCGGCAAAAAAAGAGACGCAGGCAGCAGAGGAGAGCTGTGGACATGCAACACAGGAGGTGGAAGCCGGGCTGCGGGAGCAGCAGTTTATATCAGTAGATGAAGCAAAGGCATTTTTTTTGGAAGAGCACGAACTGGAAACACTGAAAAACAGGATCGCGGACTATGACGCGAATGTTAAGGCTGCTCAGAGTGCATATGATGAGTTGGGAGAGGAACTTGCTGACACGGAAGAACCGGACGAGAATCAGTGCAGAGAGCAGTTGACAGCGGCTTCCGAAGCAAAATCTGCCTATGCAGAGAAAAAGGGTATCCTCACAGCAGAGATGAACCGGCTGCGGGAAAAGGTACGCGTGCTCGAAGCAGAAGGTGACGGCATCGAGGAACAGATCCGCGAGGCAGAGGAAGATTTTGCATTTGCAAAAAAACTGCGCGGAGATTCCGGTACGGGATTGCAGCGTTATGTGCTGGGTATCATGTTTTCCTCCGTAGTCGCAGCCGCCAACAAAATGCTCGAACTCGTGCACGGCGGCAGATACCGTCTCTATCGTTCTGATGAAAAGGCGCAGGGAACAAACAAGCGTGGATTGGAACTCAAGGTATACGACAAAAACAGCGCAGAACACGGTGGGCGTTTCGTCAGCACGTTATCCGGTGGAGAAAAATTTCTCGCATCGCTGGCATTGTCGATCGGCATGTCTACGATCGCCCAGAAGAGTGGTATCAGGATAGAAGCCCTCTTTATAGATGAAGGATTTGGCTCACTGGACGAGGACTCGATCAGTGATGCCATGAACATCCTGGGCAGTATCCAGCAGGCGAACGGACTGGTAGGCATCATCTCGCACGTACAATTGCTGCAGGATCGGATTCCGACCAAACTGCAGGTGCAGGAGGTACAACACGGCAGCCATATCGTGCAGACGGTGGGGTGAGGATTATACTTGCCTCCGCTAAGAATATCCGATATGATAAAGATGGTTACACAATGTGTCGTCTGCACTGCATTTACTTGCCACAAATGAAAGGATGTAACTATTCAGTACAGGTCGAAGCGGAACTGTGAAGGTACTGAACAGTTACGATAGGAATTTGCCTATGGGGAAAAAGAAAAGTGACGTGACACACGATACATACCGGAATGCCACCGGGCCGATACCGTATAACATGCTCAACGATTACATGTTTCGGGTGGTTTTGCAGAAAAATGAGTTTGTGCTGCGAGGGTTGATCGGATCTTTATTGCATTTGGATCAGAGTGATATCGAGAGCGTTCAGATCACAAATCCGATAAAATTCGGTGAACAGATCAGTAGCAAGACCTTTATTCTGGATATTCATGTACGATTAAACAATGCGGTGGATATCAATCTGGAGATGTCGGAGTTTTATGCATCTTATCGCATGATGAATGTAAAAAACCACCATATTTACAGTCACAAACTGCAGATACATGTGTTAGAATTGAATCAGACAGAACTGGCGACAGAGGAAGACCGTCAATACGAGATCGACCGCTGGGCGAAACTGTTTAAGGCTGCGACATGGGAGGATCTTCGTATGATAGCAGAAAAGAATAAATACATGAGCGAAGCAGCAGAAGAGATGTATCAGCTGAACGAGGATGAGATCATACGGGAGCAGTGCATGGCGCGTGAGGAGTATTATCGTCAGGAGCGGCGCACACAGAGGCGCATGCAGGAATTGGAAGCTGCTAATGCCGAGAAAGACGCTGCGTTGGCCGAGAAAGACGCTGCGCTGGCTGAGAAGGACAGGACGCTTGATATGTATCAAAAACGAATTCAGGAACTGGAAGCAAAATTAGCTGACAAATAACGTGTAACCGAGATGCTTTGCAGTCAGACGACACGAAAAGGCCCTCTTCACAGGATATATCCTGGCAGGGGGCTTTGGAGAGTTACAAAAAATAAATGTTCGGGGAGATATTTGAAATATATTTTTCATGATTGGGAATTGGCGAATGGAGACCGGATAGAAATATTACCGGAACATCTGACACAGGTGAGTGATGGATATATTATCTAGGTGAATAATGAGGAATCAAATATGGCAAAACAATGTCCATTTTGTTTTAAGAAGTTGGGGATTGTTTCACAAATAGAACTTAGAACTAAAAAAATATGTAAATGTTCTAAGTGTAGAAAAGTGATTGATCGTAGATATATAATATATTGACAAAAAAGAGTAATAAAAGATTTTTTATGAGGATAAAAGGATGACGGAGAATCAATTAGCTGTATCAGCGTCAAAAGCTGTGTTAGAAAAAGTAGGAGATCTGACAGGAACAGCTGTTAAAGATATGGTAGAGCCTGTTTCCAGAGCATTAGTTGCATATGGTTGCAGAGATCAACTTTTAATTATGAATGTACTTAAAGAAACAGTACCTGCCTTTGAGAAAATTTCCCGAAAATTTTTCGAGGTATTGTATCAGACCGTAGAAATCGCCGAAAAAACAGAACAGGAAAATTTTGAGATTATTCTAAATGCCATTTTTATAGATGAAAATGCGGACATCGAGACAAAGGTTGAAATAGTCAGACAATTGCTTGCAGAACAAAATGAAAATAAAAATAGGCGATTAGATATTGTGGTAAAAGGTTCGGTTACGACAATATCGGTAGTATTAGCGGCATTTTTGACTAAAACTGGCATGAAAAATATGCGTGACTATGGTGTCAAAAAAGTGATACAGCAGGGAAAGACGGAACGATTAAAAATAAGGATGGAGGTATTGCGCGAGTTCAGTCCGGCTGGAGTACTTAAAGAAATAGGGAATCTGATAAAAAAGCAATAGCGGTGTTGTTTGCGGATATCAGAAATAGGCTGGACGTGACAGACAAAGAGTAGAATATATGAAATGGACAATTACACGCATTGATGAAGCAGATTATGGATGTGAGGAGAGAATGCCGGGTGAACCGTTGATGGTTTTGGTCAGTCTGGAGGGTGAGAATTTACAGATGCTCCAATTTGAGGTGGCGGATCACTGGCTGGAACTGCAAGGGTTGGATGTCGGTGATGAGTGGCCAGAAGATCTGGATATAGCCGGTCCGAATGATGAGAACTATGAAAAACAGGCACAGTGGATGCAGAATTATATAGATGCTTTATCGGAAATAGAGAATATGTAGAAAGGCATAAGATATGGGATATTTAATTAGTGAAACAACAAAGGAACAAAGGGAACAGATCGTAGCAGAATCCTTGGGAAATATCGAAGCGAGTTGTGATGGCTGTATGTCAGGGCTTGCAGAAATGTATCAGGATTATATTGATGGAAAGAAGGAACTTAGAGAGATCAATATGGAGTTTAACGCCAGATATGTAAAAGGTGACGATATGCCGGGAAGGACCGGTTGTACTCATTTTGGATCATAGTATCCACACACAAAAGGAGGGTTTTTACATGATTGAGAACTACAAAGCGTTACTGAAACCGGAGGACGAGGAACTGCATGAGCGGCTGGAGCAGGCGCACACCAGACTTTTCGCGCAGCAGATGCAGATGAAGGAGAAACAGCTTCCGGTGCTGATCTTGTTTGAGGGTTGGGGAGCCGCAGGCAAGGGAACACTGCTTGGAAGAGTGATCCGGGATCTGGATCCGAGATTTTTCACAGCGGTATCGATGCATGCGCCGACATCTGAGGAGAAGCGCAAGCCGTTTCTGGCGCGTTTCATGGAGCAGATCCCGGAGGCGGGCAGATTCCTGTTTATGGATTCCGGCTGGATGTCAGAGATCTGTCACGATGTGCTGACGGATGATATGGACGAGGCACTGTATAAAAAGCGGATCGGAAGTGTGCGTCGTTTTGAGAGAGGCCTGACGGATAATGGCTATCTGGTGCTGAAATTCTTCTTCCATATCAGTAAGAAAGAGCAGAAAAAGCGTCTGGACAATCTGCTGGAATCAAAGAATACGGCATGGCAGGTAGATGAGTTTGACCTCTGGGAGAATAAGCATTATGATAAATGTTATGAGGTCTATGATGCGTTTCTGGAGGACACGGCTACATCGAGCTCACCGTGGTACGTGATCGATGCGAAAGCAAAAAAATGGGCGGAGTTACAGATCATGGAGACGATCGTGGCAGGCATCGATATGGCGCTGAAGAACCATACGCTGACCGTGCCGCTCGTACAGAATACATTCCCGTTACAGAAGATGCCGAAGCTGTCGGAAGTGGATCTGAGTGTATCTGTTGATTCTGAGACATATAAAAAGGAATTGAAAGAGCTTCAGGAGCGGCTGCATGATCTGCACAATCAGGCTTATCGGCACCATATCCCGATCATCGTCGCCTACGAGGGCTGGGATGCAGCCGGAAAAGGAGGCAATATCAAGCGCCTGACATCCGCATTGGATCCGCGTGGCTACGAGGTGATCCCGATCGCCAGTCCGAAGCCTTATGAGAAGAGCCGTCATCACCTGTGGCGTTTCTGGGTGCGTCTGCCGAAGACCGGACATTTTGCGATATTTGACCGTACCTGGTACGGACGTGTGATGGTAGAGCGTCTGGAAGGCTTCTGCAGTGAGAATGACTGGCAGCGGGCGTACAACGAGATCAATGAATTCGAGAAAGAATTGACGGATTGGGGTGCGATCGTGATCAAGTTCTGGGTGCATATCGACAAGGATACACAGCTACAGCGCTTTACAGAGCGGCAGAATACACCGGAAAAGCAGTGGAAGATCACGGATGAGGATTGGCGCAACCGCGAGAAATGGGATGCATACGAGGCAGCGGTGGATGAGATGATCGCCAAGACGAGTACGACGTATGCGCCGTGGCATATTCTGGAATCCAATGATAAACATTATGCGAGACTCAAAGCACTTCGCATTTTGGTTGAGAATCTGGAGCAGGCTCTGGACTCAAAAAAATAAAAAATGTAGAAATTCGTAGTTGTAGGAGGCATTAAAATGCAGTTTTTGGTTTTGTTTGTGATCGCACTATTAGTCAGTTCGATCGGTTTTAAGAAATTTGTGTGGTTTATTTCACTCGGATATGGATTTTCCGTGGCAGCACTGGGGCTGGCTATGATCGCGATGTTTCCGGGTCATCTGACACCGGTCACAGTCGTGCTCGCAGTCTTATTTATCATCTATGGATGCCGCCTGGGTGGATACCTGATGATCCGGGAGAGAAAGAGTGCCTCCTACCAGAAAACGATGAAGGACGATATCAAAGATGGTGCTGATATGAAGTTTGTGCTGAAGGTAGTCGTGTGGGTGAGCTGTGCACTGCTGTATTGCTGTCAGGTCTCACCGGTCTATTTCAGACTGTCGCACGGTTCGGCTGTTGATACAGTTACGGTTGTCGGAGCCGTCATCATGGCATGTGGTATCATCCTCGAATCCGCATCGGATTATACGAAAAATAAATATAAAAAGCAGCACCCGCATCGTTTCTGCGATGTGGGTCTGTTCAGGATCGTCCGCTGTCCGAATTATCTGGGCGAAGTACTGATCTGGACAGGTGTGTTTGTATCGGGTGTGACCGCCTTAGACGGTGCATTGGAATGGTGTGCGGCGATCGCCGGATGGGTATGTATCGTGTATATCATGTTTGGCGGAGCGAGAAGACTGGAGATCCGCCAGAATAAAAATTACGGCGATGATCCGGAATATCAGAAGTATGTGAAGACGACACCGATCCTGCTTCCGCTGATCCCGCTCTACAGTGTCGAGAAATATAAGTGGCTGGTGGGATAAAAGTGGAAGTTACAGTCATCCGTTCTAACAGAAAAACGATTGCACTTGAGGTGAAGCCGGATCTGACGGTTACGGTTCGCGTGCCCCGGTATATGCCGGAGCGGGAGATCAGTCGTTTCCTGCGGGAGAAGGAAACGTGGATCAAAAAGCATGTGGAACAGCAGCGGCAGAGGAATGAGCGGTATGAGGCACAGGGCTGTAAACCTCTGACAAATACCGAGCTGAATGAACTGGCAGAGAAGGCGGTCACATATATTCCGCAGAGAGTCGCATATTTTGCCGGACAGATGGGCGTTACATATGGCAGGATAACGATCCGTAATCAAAAAACGCGTTGGGGAAGCTGCAGCAGCAAGGGCAACCTGAACTTTAACTGTCTGCTGATGCTGACGCCACCGCAGGTGATCGATTATGTTGTCGTACATGAACTGTGCCACCGGAAAGAGATGAATCATTCGAAAGCATTCTGGAACGAGGTAGAACAGGTGCTGCCGGATTATAGGGAGTCGCGGGAGTGGCTGAGAGACAAAGGAGCGATGATCATATGCAAAATACAGTAGACCGGTCTTTTTTCACGATCCTGAGTACGGAAAAATTTAGAGAAAAAAAGGATGAGTTCGTCTATCATAAAGAGATGCTGCACAGCATGAGTTCGATCCGTTATTGTAAAGCGGAGCTGTTCAAAGACTGCATGATAGGGACGATCCGCCTGCCGCAGAAGAATGACCATAAAAAGGTACAGCTCGCATTCGGATTTTATCTGACGGTCGATAAAGTATATTTTATCGAGGACGAAGGGAAACTGAAACCGTGGATCGAAAAGCGGGTGGAAACATTTCGGAAAGCAGACACCCCTGTCCAGCTCATGCTGCAGATGATGGAGTATATGATAGAGGAGGACAGCATGTTCTTCTCACATATGGAGTCTGTGGTGGATCAGCTCGAAGAGAAGATCGGTGACGGGGCAGAGACGGATAATGACATGTTTCTGGCGCTGACCAAGTACCGGCAAAAATTGTCGGAGTTTAATATATATTATGAACAGTTGATAGATATCGGAGAACTCTTTGGCACCTATGGTGGCTGCACAGAGCAGGATATTCAGGGGTGGAACCGTTTTATGCATCGTGCGGAGCGCCTGCAGAATCATGTACAGCTCCTGCGTGAGAATGTGCTGGAGATACGCGAACTCTACCAGTCGATAAAGGATGCACAGGGCAACAAGATCATGGGCATCATCACGATCATTACGACGATATTCTTTCCGCTCACGTTGGTCACAGGCTGGTATGGCATGAATTTCGCCTACATGCCGGAACTGACATGGCGTTACGGTTATGTGGCGGTGATCATCGCGGTGCTGGTGATCGTAGTGCTGGAGATCGTGTATTTTAAAAAGAAAAAATTCTTTTAATCCGGAGTCCGTGAGAGCCGCGCCTTTAAGAAATTTTAAAGGCGTGGCTTTTCTGCTGTGTTCAAATTGGGATCTATACCAAGGATGGTATTAAATACGGTTCGGTAGTTATCCATCAAACTGCCGTTACTATTACCGGCTGCCCATGTGAATGAAATACTTCGAAAAGCATGAAATAGTGCATATGCAATATTTTCTGCAGGCAATTTGGATGGAATCTCATGTTCAAACTGAGCATTGCGGATGGTTCGTATGGTGGTTTTGTATAGATACATTTCTTCCGGAAAGATCTCAGTTTCCTTCCCTTGAAGTTTTTCTGAGTAGAGGCGATTGATGATGGGGCGACCCAGATCTTCTGCATTTACGCTATATGCACTCAATAATTTCCATAAAATTTCTACATTTGAAGCCTGTTCTGTAACTGATGTGAGGAACTCTTCAGTATGAATACCCACATATTCTGTTATTCCTGACAGAATGTCATCTTTAGATGAAAAATGATAATAAAAGGTGCGTTTTGTGACTCCTGCTTTTTCACAAATTTGCACTACGGTAACATTATCATATCCATATTCTGAAAAAAGTGACATGGCACACTGATGAATGCGATCTTTGGTATTTTGCCCTTTTTTGCTTTTAATTGGTGTTGATTGTGCTTTTTCCATAAAAATCCTTTCTATAATTTGTGTAATTCGGCAATTTTAACATCCACAAGAGAATTAATATTGACAAAATTATAACAAGTATTTAAAATTGATTTTGTTACCGAGGTAACAAAAAATGGATGCAAGACGAATAATAATAAATATATATATTCTATTATAGCATTCATTTTGAGAATTACTATACAACTTTGTTACTTTTTTTAAGAGGAGTGCAAAAATGAACAAACTATTTGAACCTGTGAAGATCGGCAGCATAACGCTTAAGAATAGAATTGTTATGGCTCCGATGGGAACAACAACAGATGTTACAAATGCTTTCAATATGCGTGATGTTAAATATTACGGAGAGAGAGCAAAGGGGGGGTGTGGATTGGTGCTGACCGGAGCGGTTGTAGCTTCGACTGAATTTGAACCGGCACCCTGTCAGAAATTGACAAATACGAAAGATGTATACATGCTTCAGCTGGTGGCTGAGCGTGTGCATTTTTACGGAGCAAAGTTTGGGATACAGCTTTCGCCAGGTATTGGTCGTATGAATTGGATTGATCCGCATACGCCGCCGTATTCGTCCAGCCCGATTCCAAATTACTATGTTCCGGAAATGTTATGCAGGGAAATACCGACAGATGGCGTCAAGCGCCTAGTCAAAGCCATGGGTGAATCTGCAAAACTTGCACAGAATGCCGGAGTAGACATTATTGAACTTCATGCTTATGGTGGTTATTTGATTGATCAGTTTACATCTGCGAAATGGAATCATCGTACCGATGAGTATGGCGGAAGTTTTGAAAATCGCCAGAGGTTTTTGAAGGAAATCGTAGAAGAGGTACGACGCTCCTGCGGTAAAGATTATCCTATTGCTATCAAGATGACGATTGATAGTACAGACGATGAGCGACCGATTGAGGAGGGTCTGGCAATCGCTAAATATCTTGCGGATTCAGGACTGGTAGATATGATTCATTTTGGAAGGGGATCGTATTCCTGTCGTTGGAAGATGGTTAGTTCTGTATATCAGTCGGTTGGATTCGACCTGGAGGCAGCTCCGATGATCAAGGAGATTGCAGGCGATATTCCTGTTATGGCACATGGTAAGCTGAATCATCCGGATGTTGCAGAGGCAGCAGTTGCTGATGGAGTAATCGATCTGGTTGCGATCGGACATGGATTAATTGCTGATCCGCACTGGGCAAATAAGGTTAAGAAGGGTAAGCTGGATGATATTAATCCCTGTATCGGTTGCGGAGAATGTCATTTTAATGCGATGAAAGGACATTCCAGACCTTGTGCTGTAAATGTACATGGCATGAGGGAGGGTGAGTTTGAACTGACGCCGGCAAAGTCAGATAAGAAGATTATGGTTATCGGTGGTGGACCGGGAGGTTTGAAAGCAGCGGCTACCGCGGCTGAAAGAGGATATTGCGTATCACTTTATGAGAAAAATACATATCTTGGTGGAGCAATGGCAGCTGCCGGAGCTCCAAGGTTTAAGACTGATGTAAAAGATCAGGTGGAGTATTTAAAGAGGCAGATTGTAAAGTATCATGTAGATCTTCATTTAAATACGTCAATTAATATTGATGATGTAAAAAGGGAGAACCCGGATTATGTAGTGATTGCTACGGGCGCAGATCCTTTTATTATTCCGGTTCCCGGTCATGACAAGCCCATTGTAAGCACAGCGATTTCGGTTTTGATGAATCAGCGTCAGGTGGGACAGAACATTGTCATAATCGGAGGAGGTGATGTCGGATGTGAGCTGGCTTGCGAACTTCGTTTGCAGGGAAAAGAGGTAACAATCGTCGAAATGTTGGATGATATTCTGATGGCAGGACAGAGTTTTGTGGCTAATCATCAGAATATACGATATCTGGTAGATAATTCCGGAGCAAAGCTGATGTGTAAAACCAGATTGATGGAAGTACAGGATGATGGCGTGCTTGTTTCGAAGGATGATCAGGTGCAGAAGCTTACGTGTGATAGTGTTGTCTTTGCAGCTGGGTATAGAGCCAATCATGATCTGTATATGGATATTCTCAAGGCAGGATATGAGTGCGCACAGATCGGGGATAATGTGAAGCCTGGAAAGATCATCAATGCGATTCATCAGGGATATCATTGCATTCGTGTTCTGGAAGAAGATGAAGATTAAGCGATACAAACAATAAAACGAAGAAAGAGGAGAAAATATATGTCAACTCAAACAAAAGCAATGGTCAACGATGAAGATGACGTTCTCGTATACATTGACCCGTCAAAAAGAGCGATCGTAACTATCGCACTGTTAATCGGTTTCTTTGGCATTCATTTTTATATGCGTGCATTTTCAATGTGTACATCATATATCATGGCGGATTGGGATGCAGGCCAGTATTACTCAGCAGGTAAAGCACTTCAGACGGCCATTATGGTGGTGGCTACTTCGGTATCGATGTTTTTGATTCCTAAAATGGGTATCAGAAAGATCATGGGTGGTTCGTTGCTGATCGTTATATTATGTGATATCGGAACCCTATTAGCACCGAATTTACCGGTATTTCTGATCTGTGTCATGATTCAGGGTATTGGAAACGCAGGTCTGATCGCGAACATGATCTCTATGATGAATAAGATCTGGCAGCCTTCTAAGCGCGCAATGTGGCTTTCAACAATCGGTATCACGCAGGGAATTGCTGCGATTGTAGTGCCTACACTGGCAGGACTGTTGATTGATCATTGGGGATGGCAGTCTGTTTATTACGTTATGATGGCCATTCAGGCTGTTGGACTTATCAGCATGATGATCTTTACACCAAAGGATACTTCGCAGCGCAATTATGAGGAAAAACCGTTTGATTTAAAAGGAACGATCCTTTTTGTGATTTGGGTATGTTGTATTGTACTTGCTTGCAATTTTGGTAATGCATGGGGATGGACAAACCCGGCAATCATAGCATTTTTGGTAGTAGGTATAGTAGGTCTTGTATTATTTGTTATTGTTGAGTATAAAATGGGCTCAAAGGCAATCTTCCCAGTTAAGTTATTTAAGGATAACCGTAACTGTACGATGATCTTTCTGCAGTCGTTTTTTGCCTGTGCTGTTTGTATGGGACAGTTTGTATTTGTAATTTATTATATGCAGGTTGTGATGGGGTTATCTGCGGCTGTTTCAGCTATCCCGTTTACGATTTTTTCAATTGGCACGCTCGTAATGCCTTCTGTATACGGTTATATCTATAAGAAAACCGGAAAATGTAAGGCACTATTGATTGTTACAATGTTGTTGGTATGTGCAAACTGTTTCATGTACGGGTTATTCCTGACACCCACTACGAGCCTTGGTTTAATTTATTTTATTTCAGTCGTAGGTGGTTTGGGACACGCGTCTTGTGTAACACTTTGTTATAATGCGGCAGAAGAATATCTGCCGAAGAGTCGTATGGCTGATGGTAACGCAGTGGCTTATATTGCAATTTGTATTGCGGGTTCGGTTGGATTGGCCGTTATGCAGGCTGTTGCAAACGGTGTGGCAGCAAGTGAGGCCGCAGCCGGAGTGGAGCAGGTAGCAGCAAGCGGAGCAGGTTATGTGGCGGCAATGTTTGTTGCAGGTATTGCTGGATTGATTGGTGTGGTTGCATCTGCGTTGTTGAGCCACAAAATTAAAGAAAATGGAGCTGTCGAATAAATTATATATGGAGGATAGGAACAATGGCAAATAAATACAGTATTGTTACAGGGGCTTCTCGTGGACTTGGTGAGGCAATAGCGGAAGAACTTGCGAGAGAAGGATATGATGTAATCATTACTTATAATGGAAATGTGGCAAAAGCAGAAGCAGTAAAGAAGCGGCTGGAGAGCGAGTATGGTGTTCGTGTAGAGACATACAAGCTGGCAATACAGAACGAAGATGAAGTGATCGCATTTCGCAAATGGGCAGAGGAGAAAATGGGAACAGAGCTGCAGGTTCTGGTCAATAATGCAGGTATTTATGCGAATGTGCCTTTTGATAAGATCGAGTCAGAAGTATTTTGCGATATTATTGATGTCAATGTAAAGGGAACCTTTTTTATGAATCGTCATTTTGTCGATATCATGATTTCCAATCATTATGGAAAGATTATCAATCTGTGTTCCGCTGTCGGCTTACGTGCTGCTCCGGGATCTATCGCGTATGCAAGTTCTAAGTTTGCGATTCGTGGTATGACGCAGGCGATGGCGCTGGATCTGGGACAGTATAATATTCAGGTGAATGCGATCGCGCCAGGCGCACATAAGACGGATATGTACTGGGATGCAGTCAAGATTGATCCGGTGTTGATGGAGACTCGCACAAAGGCGTGTCCATTACAGCGAGCCGGAGAAGTTACAGAGATGTGGCATGCTGTCCGTTATCTTCTTGCATCTGATTTCATTACCGGTCAGGTGATTTCGCCGAATGGTGGAACGACCATGGTCTAGGTAACATATGGAATACTGTTTGAGGTGAACGTATGGGTTATGTTAGCATTTTTTTGGGGCTTGCGGTGGTTATTATTTTGATGATCCGCAGATGGAGCCCTTTGATGGTAGGGATTGTAGCTGCTGCAGTAGTTATATTTATGAATGGACTCCCATATGGAGAGACGATGACGACAACATTTTTTGATGGATTTTGCACCATGTTTCAGTCATTGTTTCCGATTATTTTTTCGGGAAGTCTGTTGGCACAGGTGTATAACCGTTCAGGTGCTGTTAATTCGGTGGGGGATGCGATTGCGAATGCGCTATTTAAAGATAGTGCAAGTGCAACGCGTAAATATGTGTCCTGCATTCTTGCGATGGCATTGGCATCGGGATTGCTTGCTTATTGCGGATTGAATGCTTTGGTCACGTTGATTGCGATGTATCCAATTGCACTTCGTCTAATGGAACGGGCCCACGTTCCGAAACGATTTGTTATGGGAATTTTATCCTGTGGGGTATATACATTTGCAATGTCGGGTCCTGGTTCTGCTGAAACAGTTAATATTCTGGCAATGCAGGCACTGGGAACATCTTCGCGGGCAGGAGTTGTCGGTGGTATTGTGGCATGTGTTGTTGAAATTGCGGTTACGACGATTCTTACTGTTTGGATGATCAAGAAAGCAGTTGCCAGAGGAGAGGTCTTTGCGTATGGATCGAAGGACGTGGTTGCCTTAAATGATGAGAAGCGTCCAGGTGCAATCATTTCCATTATTCCTTTATTTACGCTGGTCATATTGTTTAATGTATTTTCGGTTAATATTTTCTCGGCAACGATGATTGCGTGGCTGTTAGCGATTGTATTATTCTGGAAATATCTGCCGTTGAAAAACGGAAGAAAACGAGAAGAATTACTAGACATTATGCAGGCTGCTGGTGGACAGGCTTTCGGGCCGGTCAGTGCCGTGGGTTCTATTGTTGGCTTTACAACGATTGCACAGAGCTTGCCGGAATTTCAGAATATGCTGGATGCGGTATTTAATTTGGATCTTTCGCCGGCGATTATATTAATTGTCGCTGTTTGTATCATTGCAGCACTCACAAGTTCGTCAACAGCGGCGATTCGGGTAGCAGTTCCCATGGTAGCGGAGAAATGTACCGCAGCTGGTCTGTCACTGGCATTTGTACACAGAGTGTCATGTTTTGCATGTTCAATTGTGGACACACTCCCCTATGGAACAGCGGTTATTATCAATCTTGGGATCGCGGATCTCGATATGAAGGACGGATATCCGCCAATGTTTGTAGCTACAACGGTAGCTACTGCATGCGGAACGATCGTATGCGCATTGGTTATGTATCTTTTCCCATATTTGCCGTAAAGGAAATCTATCATAAAAAGTGAAATTATAATAGCGAAACAGGAGCGACTGTTTCGCTATTTTTATGTTGCGAAGAAAAATTACATTGAAACAATCGGTTATGAGGAATATACTGATAGAAAAATCATTTAATTGCTATAATATAGAGGAAGGATAAAACACATGGAACACATTGAGAGAGACAAAGCACTGGAATTATTGAAAAAATACAACAAGGATCCGTTCCATCTGCAGCATGCGCTGACCGTGGAGGCTGTGATGAAATGGTATGCATCAGAGCTGGGTTACGGAGAAGATGCGCAGTACTGGGGGATCGTCGGTCTGTTGCATGATATTGATTTTGAACTGTATCCCGAGGAGCATTGCCTGAAAGCGCCGGAACTGCTGCGCGAAGGCGGTGTCGGTGAGGACATCATACATGCGGTATGCTCACATGGATATGGGATCACGGTAGGATGCGGCACCACGATCGATGTGGAGCCGGTGCATGAGATGGAAAAAGTGCTGTTCGCAGCCGACGAGCTGACCGGACTGATCTGGTCTGCATCGCTGATGCGTCCGTCCAAGAGCACCAAGGATATGGAGTTAAAATCCCTGAAAAAGAAATACAAGTCCAAAGGCTTTGCGGCAGGCTGCGATCGCGGAGTGATCGAGCGCGGTGCCGAGCAGTTAGGCTGGGAGCTGGACAAGCTGCTCACGATGACGCTGCAGGCGATGGCTGCGACAGAGGATGAGATCCAGGCGCAGGTGGCAGCGCTGTAGAGTGACCATTAAATAAAGAGGAGAAAAATGATGAATATTGAAGAAATGTTAGAGATTCATGACTGTCCGCTGTGTGAGGGCGGTGCGTTGCTGGAGGAGGATAACGGCTCAGGATATTATGTGATGTGTCTGGAGTGCGGATGCCATTCCGTGACGATCGATTTCCATTCTGAGGAGGAGCGGCTGGACGCTGCCAAGCGGACCGTGATGCTGTGGAATACCGGAAAGGTCATCTCCAGCAGCCCCGGAGAATGATCGTGTACACGCGTATCTCCGAAGCGTAGAGTGGATTCTATGCAGCGTAGGTTGCGTAGAGTGGGATTCTTTTGTATGATCCGTGTATCAGATCTGCGGGAGTTCTTTTTTGATCTGTTTTATTTTGAGGAAAAAAGTAGTGGAGGAAGTTTTATGAGTAACAATCAAATCGGATCTTTTATCCAGTTAAGCAGAAAAGAAAAAGGGATGACGCAGAAGGATCTGGCGGAGCAGATCGGAGTGAGTGACAAGACGATATCAAAGTGGGAAAACGGAAACAGCGTTCCCGATACAGAGATACTGACATCCTTGTGTCAGGCGTTGGACATTACCGTCAATGAGCTTCTCTCCGGTGAGAAACTGCCCGTAGAAAACTATTCTATGAAAGCGGAGGAGAACATGATGAATCTATTAAAAGAGAATGAGAACAATCGGAAAAATTCTGTAGGGCAGTTAGTGACCGGGTGTGTATTAGGGGTTCTCACACTGGTACTGCTGTTTTGCTCCCTGTATGGCTCGCGGCCAAACATGCTCACCTTTTTTGTGGATGCACCGTCATTACTCGGAGTCGTATTGGTCTGCGTATCCCTAACGATGATGTCCGGTGCCAAGGGTAAGCGGGAAGTATTACAGGTTGTACAGAAGGCCCTGATCCCGGCGGGCATATTTGTTGCATTGATCGCGGTTGTAGTGCTCATGGGCAATCTGGAGGATCCGTCTACGATAGGCCCCAATCTGGCAGTCACGGTGTTATCGATCGTATATGCTGTATTCTTTTATCTGATCCTGATTCCGGTCAATCATCGGCTGGAAAAAAAGGATTCATAAAAAATTATAAAAACAATTGACAGAATCTGTAAATCAGTGTAACATAACAGTGTTATTGAACGTAACGTTGTTATGTTGCACTTTTTTAAATCTGCAGGAGGAATCGCATGCCGGAACGAAAGGTTCACGATCGGGAGACGAAGGGGCGGCTGTTACAATGTGCCAAGGAAGAATTTATGGAAAAGGGCTTCGCGGGAGCCTCATTGCGGAGCATCTGCCGCAAGGCCGATGTCACGACTGGCGCGTTGTACTTTTTTTTCAAGGACAAGGATGATCTGTTCTGTCAGGTCGTCGGAGATCTGATGGAGCGGCTGGAGGTAGTGATGCGCGAGCATTTCGCCGAGGAAGAGGAAGAAATGGCCGCAGCACAGGTATCGCATGATGACAGCAGCGATTTTGCGTCCACGATCCGGATCGTACATGAACTGTATGCCTATCGGGATGAAGTGCTGCTGGTGCTGACGAAGTCGCAGGGGTCGAGCATGGAATACCTGACAGACCGGATGGTGGATGAGATGGATGCGCATAATGCATTGATGTGCGAAGCAATGTGCCGTGCGAACGGCATACCGCCGGTAGAGAAAAAGGTCATTCACTGGATGTCTCATTCGCAGGTCGATATGTTTATCTTTATGGTGACGCACATCGATCATGAGGCAGAGGCGCTGCGTTTTGCGGAAAAGGGAATGAAATATCTGATCGGAGGCTGGTACGGTCTCGTACAGGCATAGGGATAGATGTAATAGCAGGGTCTTTCATCGGGAGACTGGTGAAAGACCAAAAAAATAGTCCTAACATAACACTGTCATGTGAACATATGAGCAAATGAACTAACGTTAAAATAATGATAAGGAGGAGTTAAACATGTATTTACAGGTATCGGATGTCAAGAAAAGCTACGGCGAAGGAGGCAGCTATGTACAGGTGCTGAAAGGAATCAATACCGGTGTCGAACAGGGGCAGATGTGTGTCATACAGGGCACATCCGGATCCGGCAAATCGACCCTGCTCAACTGTATCGGTGGCCTGGACACGATGGATTCCGGCTCGATCACGGTCGATGGCACGGAGATCTATGGCATGACGAGTGAGGGACTCGCCGATTACCGGAGAGCCAATCTGGGCTTTATCTTTCAGTTCTATAATCTGGTGCCCAATCTCACGGTGCGCGAGAATATACAGGTGTGCGAATATCTGACGGATGATCCGCTGCCGATGGATGAACTGATCGAGACACTGGGACTCACCGAGCACCAGAATAAGTTCCCGTCACAGTTATCCGGTGGTCAGCAGCAGCGCTGTGCGATCGCGCGTGCATTGGTCAAAAATCCCAAGCTGCTGCTCTGTGACGAGCCGACAGGAGCGCTCGATTCTAAGACATCGCGAGATATCCTGATGCTGTTGGAGGAGATCAATGCAAAATATCACACGACGATGCTCATCGTGACGCATAATAATTCCATCAAAAATATGGTGCATAAGGTCATTTTTATCAAAGATGGACTAATCAGCCGTGAATACGAGAATGAGAAACGGATTCCGGCGGCAGAATTGGAGGATCTGTAAGATGCAGAAGATATTGAGAAAAAGGGTGTTCAGAGATCTGCGGGAGAATCTGTTCCGGTATCTGGCGCTGGGATTCCTCGTAGTTATCGGTATGTATATCATTGTCTCGCTGATCGGTGCCGGAGTGACGATCATTGACAACGGCAATGCATTGGATCAGGAGCATCAGCGGGAAGATGGGCAGTTTGAGGTGTTTGTACCGCTGACTGATGCGCAGATTGCGCGCGTGGAGGATGCCGGTGCACAGGTGGAGCCGATGTTTTATGAGGATTATACGATTACGCAGGGAGACAGTGATCAGGCAAAAGTCGTGCGCGTGTTTGCCAATCGTGAAAATATAGACCTCGTTGCATGTGATGAGGGCAGAACGCCACAGGCAGACGATGAGATCGTCGTTGAAAAACGTTTTTGTGAAGTCAACGATATTCATACGGGAGACACGATAGAGATCGCAGGTCATACGTTTACTGTGACCGGTATCGGTACGTCTCCGGACTACAATGCACTGTTTAAGGAATTATCCGATTCTGTTGTGGACAGCAAGACGTTTGGAACGGTATTTGTGACAAAACAGGCATATGACATGCTGCATGAGACCGGAAAAAGTGATAAGACGCAGACGTATCTGTATGCGTACTGTCTGACCGGGAATGCCACGGATGATGATGTGAGAGAGACATTGAAGGATATCAAGGTAGATACGGACGAGATCGATGATGCGATGTTTCAGGAATACTGGGAGCGCACAGGGGCGGTATTGGACGATTTCAAGGACGGTATCGCAGAACTTGCGGATGGAACCGATGAACTGGCAGACGGAATGGACGAGATCACGGCGCATAATGATGATCTCAATGATGCGGCGCAGGAACTGTTCGATGCCTATCTGGAGCAGGCGTCGTCCGCGCTGGAGGAAGCCGGTTATGCGGTGAATCTCACAGAGGGTAATTTTAGTGAAGAGCTGCGGTCGCTCGCAGACAGGGAAGGCGGTCTGGCGGCACTCAGTATGACACGTGTCAGACGGAGCCTGGAGAGTATTCTGGAGTTCAAGGACGGTATCGGGGATTATACGGATGCGGTCGCCGAGGCAGAAGATGGTACACAGGAACTGGCAGATGGTGTCCGCGAGCTGAAGACACAGACGGATGATTATCTGAAAGATATCGATACGGAACTTGCGGACCTGACGATGTTTCTGGTGGCAGACGATAATCCTCGTATTGGCGCAGCGGCGGATGATCAGCAGATCAATGTGCAGTGCGGATACTTTTTCGGAATATTGCTCATCATGCTGTTTACCTATGTCATATCGGTGTTTGTCGTACACGGGATCGAGCGTGAGAGCAGCGTGATCGGCGCACTCTATGCGCTCGGTGTCAAACGCGGTGATCTCATGCTGCATTATCTGACATTACCGGTATGTGTGACGACCGTAGCGGGTCTGATCGGTTTTGCGCTGGGTATCAGCAGCATCGGTATCCCGACTCAGATGGCGGATGTATATGCGTATTATTCAGTTCCGGAGATGAAGGTACTGATCCCGCCGGTACTGATCGTATACGGCATCATCATGCCGCCGGTCGTGGCGGTGATCGTCAATTATTTTGTGATCCGTAAAAAATTGTCGCAGACGGCACTTTCGCTGATCAAAAACGAGGTAAAGCAGCCGAAAGTCAGCCGGATCGATCTCGGAGATATGGGATTTGTGGGCAGATTCCGGATCCGGCAGATGCTGCGCGAGATGCGGACCGGTATCACAGTTATTCTGGGCATGTTTATGTCGCTGATCTGCCTGATGCTGAGTCTGAATACAGCCGTTTTGTGTAATAATGTAAAAGAGAATAATATCAGGGATACAAAATATGAGTATATGTACAGCTACAAATATCCGTCCGAGGAGCCTCCGGAGGGCGGAGAAGCGGCATATATGACGACTCTGAAAAAGGAGATCCTCGGATATAACTGGGATATCAGCGTGCTCGGACTGCAGGAGGGTACGGAGTATTTTGACGTGGAGCTGCCTTCGGGTAAAAATAAGGTCGCAGTCTCATCTGCGCTTGCCCAGAAGTATCAGGTAAAGCCGGGGGATGAACTGGTACTTCACGACGAGGAAAATGAGATCGACTATGCATTTCAGGTAGAGAGTATTGCGACATATGCACCGTCATTCTATGTGTTTATGAACATCGCTGATGCCAGAGAACTGTTTGGAGCGGCAAAGGATGCATATAATGTTGTATTTGCGGATCATGATCTGCATGTGGATGCGGGCAGGCTGTATGCAGTTGTGACCAAGAGTGATATCGTATCAGCAGCGGGTATCTTCTCAGATCTCATGCGCAGTATGGTCATCATGATCGTGGTCATATCAGCACTGATCTTCGTTGTGGTCATGTATCTGATGATGAAGGTGATGATCGACCGGTCGGCTTTTTCCATCTCGCTGATCAAGGTATTCGGATTCCGCAGAAAGGAGATCAAACGGCTCTATCTCGACGGCAACTTTTATATTATAGCTGTAGGCGCGGCCGTGTGTCTGCCGCTGTCCAAACTGCTCATGGATCAGGCATATCCGTTTATGGTGTCCAATGTCAACTGTGGGATCGACCTCACTTATGAGCCGTGGCTGTGGATCGTGTTGTATGCGGCGATCCTGCTGTTATATCTTGTGATCAACCGTGTGCTGGTAGGCAGACTGGACCGGATCGTTCCGGCGGAGGTATTAAAAAACAGAGAATAATAAAAATATTGTAGCGGAAATCATGGAATGGTGTTAAAATAATAATAGATTATCCGTTCGAAGAGAGGGCGGCTGCTTGCAGCCGTCCAATCCACGACACTTTTTTCAATAGCGTAGGCTTAGCGGTGCATTCGTGTGATTGCGGATAATTGATGCAGGGTTTGTACATCGGTAGTACATCAGCTTCCCAAGCTGAGGAGGCGGGTTCGACTCCCGTACCCTGCTTTTTTCTTTTTCAGGGTATGGGAGGATGAACAGACGATGGAGGGCATTTCATGGAAGTAGTACGCAAACGGATCCGCGTATATGGCATGGTGCAGGGTGTCGGGTTCCGCTATCGGACGATCCATGCAGCTGAGGCAGTGGGTGCGACCGGATGGGTCAGAAATGAGCCGGATGGATCGGTGCTCATGGAGATCCAGGGCACCGAGGAGCAGATCGATCAGGTATTTCTCATGGTGAACAGAGGAACCTATGTGGATATACAGCAGATGGATGTGAAGCGGATGCCGGTCGAGCCGGATGAACGCGGATACCGGGTCTGGTGAGCAGGCTGGCAGCCTTGCCTTGCATATTCTCTCCGAAACGTATTCACTGTGTAGATTGGGCATGCGAGCACAAATGCTGTTCGCCAAACATCAGCAGCGCGAGCAAAGCATTGTCTGATTTTGCTGCCTTTGCACGATGGAGATGAGACTTATAACTCGTGGAAGCCTCTGCTGAACACGAGTTAGGTCTTCTAAGGCTCATCGGAATGAACCGTGCAACGAAAGCAAAACAGACTGCTTGCGGGAGCTGCGTCCTTGTGAGATTCGCATGTGATCACAACCGGAGCAATCTGATCGGGATACTCCGCATATGCAGCCAGACAGCCGGATAATAAATAGTTTCGCAATCACATTTTCAAAACAATTTAAAATAGGAGGCAACAACATGAACGAGACATTAAAGGTATTAGAGAGCAGGAGAAGCTGCCGGGCATTTAAGCCTGACATGATAAAGGCAGAGGATCTGAAAGCAATCATCGAGGCAGGCACCTACGCGCCTACCGGAATGGGTGCACAGTCCCCGATCATCATTGCGGTAACAGACAAGAAGCTGCGTGATCAGATTGCAGAGGAGAACCGCAGGATCGGTGGCTGGAACGAGGGATTTGATCCGTTTTACGGAGCACCTGTCATCCTGATCGTATTGGCGAACAAGGAGCGCCCGACCTACATCTATGACGGCTCACTCGTCATGGGCAATCTCATGAATGCCGCTGAGAGCCTGGGTGTGGCAAATATCTGGATCCATCGTGCCAAGGAAGAATTTGAATCAGAATTCGGCAAAAAGATCCTGGCAGATCTGGGTATCGAGGGCGAATACGAGGGCATCGGACACTGCGCACTCGGCTATGCCGCAGAGGCACCGGCAGCAGCGAAGCCCAGAAAAGAGAATTACGTCTACTATATTTAAAGGCAGTCGTGCATAGGAGCCCGCTGGAGTATGCCGGGCAGAGGGGAGAGACAGGCAATGGTAATGGAGACATGGTATTATGAGGTCGCATCGATCGACGGAGATTATGCAAATCTGCGTCGGACAGACATCGAATCGGATGACCTCAAGCTCGTGGCGAGAGCACTGCTCCCGGCAGAGATTTTCGAGGGCTGCCGGTTAAAATATGAGCTCATGCAGTATACAATAGTATAAAACCAGATCGATTGACGGTATGGATGATCCCGAATCATATATTTATATACAGGATGTTGCAGCATGCGTGCAGAAGGGAGATCGTATGAAGAAAAGAGTATGGAAATACCGCATCATAGGTGCTTTGGTAACGATACTGGGTGTATATCTGATGATCATCGGCTATGGACAGACCTGGTCGCTCACGATCGCGACGATCGTCCTGATCTGCGGTGTTGCGATCTGGATGACGGCAAAGCCGGAGGATTATAACTCGATGACAGATGTAGCAGCCATGATCGGGATGGACAGACCAAGGAAGATCGAGGAGTTCTATGAGGCATATAAAAATGTGTGGACACCACTCGGATCGGGTTGGCTGGGCACATTTCATACGATGAAACAGAAGGCGTTGGTGTTCGGACCGGATGCCAGAGGACAGTATATCTATTTCTGGCTGACGAAGGATGGGACAGCGGGGTATATCGGATACTCGTTTGTCGAGAAATTCATCAAAAAACAGCTCACCAAGCCTCTGATCCCGGTACCGGAGGAGACGGATATGAGTGTAGCGGGACATCTGGGCTATCATTCCGATCTGCTCATGTTTCAGAGTGAACTGAAGGCGAATCTGGAGCAGTTTGTGAAGACTGGTCATGTAACGCCGTTTTCGCAGACAAAACCGTCACAGATCTATACATTCACGGAAGATTTCAAACTCACAGGACAGCATTTTGATCTGGAGGATGCTGATGGTAATCTGGTGTATGAGATCGACAGTACGGTTCCGCTGAAGACATTCCGTATTTACGATACCTCGCATCAGGAAGTATTCCGGATGACGAAGGAACTGGTTCATGTGCTGGCGACCTATCGTTTTTATCTGTATGGTGAGCCTTACGGTGTATTGAAAGAGAAGTTTGCGCTGGTCCGTGACAGATTCGCGATGGAATTGCCGGAGGGGAAACTGGAACTGATCGAATATGCCGGATCGATCGGGCATAATTATAGAGTGACACTGAATGGAAAGATGCTCGGAGCCATCATGGATAATATGGATATCACATGGGACAATGTCTTTTTTGACAATGCATTCCTGATCGTGTATGACAAGCGGTATCTGCCGCAGTTCACCGCGCTGGCAGTGATGGCGGCCCGTGAACTGGCGAGAGATAAGGATGGAGGTCTGACAAATCGGTAATCAGGGAGGAATATGCAGATGAAACGAAACTATGGGGTAATGGCAGGTGTATTGGCAGTATTGCTGCTCACCGGATGCAGCATGAATGTATCTTCGCAGATCGGGTATGAGAGTGCAGATGCCGCAAAGGAGGCATTGAACACGGCGTCCGTCATTACGGTAGAGAGCAATCTGGAGGATGCGGATCCGGCCGGAGATCTGCTGGTTGATGGCCTGGTGGCAGGCTATATGGAAAACACAGGTCTGGTGAATATCAAATGGACGGTCAGCGTGGATGATCAGGACTGGTTTTACATCAAACTGGCGCCGGATGAATCGGATATTGATGCAGGAGATGCGGTAACGGGTACGACTTATGGTTATTATGATATGGATGATCAGTGTACCGGCTATGCACAGGAGCGCCTGATGACACCGGAAAATGCCAAAAAAGACTATTATTATGTGTTCATGGATGCCGATGGCAATCTGAAGGATTATTATGCCTCAGAAGACGGTACGGTGCTGTACGATCAGGCGGGCAATGTGATCGCAACCGCCGGAGGCGAGCAGGATACGATCGGTGCGGACTGTACGATGACAGTCGCTATGAAGTCCGGGGATGCGCAGTCGGTAGATCTGGCAGATAAGCTGGTAATGGCGCTGAATGTATTTGACGAATTGAAGGATCACTACAACACTTATCACTAGGGAAGGAGTGCCGGGCGTGAATGATACAACACGAAAAAGCCGCGGGATGCGGGGACTATGTCGGATGTGGGCGCTGCTGGCTATTGTAGCACAGGCTCTGTTATTGTCCGGATGTGGAACGCCACAGATGGAATTTGACAGTGCAGATGCGGCAAAGGAAGCATTAAATACCGCAGAGCACATCGAGATCTACTGTGATCTGTATACGCCGTCTTCGAAAACAGAGATAGTAGCGGATGGGAAAGTAGCAGGTTACCTGAAAGGACAGACGGTATATATCGATGGGGAGAAATGGTTTTCCATTGATTATGTGACAGATGAACCGATCAACAATGTCGAAGGCAGGAGCTCATCGACGACTTTCGGCTATTATGATGCGGACGGAAACTGTCTGGGGTATGCGCAAAAGCAGTATCTGGATACGACTGACGGTGGCAGGGAAGAGTTTCTGGTATTTATGGATGCCGATGGTGATGAACTGGATTATTACAGTACGAATGATGGCAGTGTATTATTTGATGCGGACGGGAATGAGGTAGGAACCGGGTATGCCGGAAAAAAGAATATCGGATATTTCCGGAAAGTATACACCAATGTTTACCGGACGGAGTTTGATACCGATCCGGGAGCGCAGATGTATGTGGATTTTATGGACCGGATGGCGATGTTCCAGTGTCTGCAGGAGGATATCCGGCTGGTCTACGAGGATCCGGTGAATACGGTAGTTGAGATTATCATAACAGTGATTGTTCTTATTTTTATCATTTTTACGATCATTGACCGGATCGCGAAATACAAAAAGAAAAAGAATACCCATCAGGGTGTTTGATAATAAAATGAAACAAAGCAAAGAGGAGGAACGTATTATGCAGTACAAGATTGAGGGAGACAACTTACCGGTATTAAAGATCCGTCTGGATCAGGGAGAGGTTGTCGAATGTGAAGCAGGCGCGATGGCATGGATGGATGATGAGATCGAGATGCAAACGAGTGCCGGAGGACTCGGCAAGATGCTCGGACGTATGCTGACAAAGGAAAATGCATTTATGAACACTTATTATGCCAAATCTGCCGGAGAGATCGCATTTTCATCCAAGTTTCCGGGATCCATTCAGGCAGTAGAGGTTACACCCGGCAACGGTGTGATCGTACAGAAGGGTTCATTTTTAGCATCTGTCGGAGAGATCAACAGCGAAGTATTTATGCAGAAGAAGATCGGCAAGGGTATCTTTGGCGGAGAAGGATTCCTGATGCGCAAATATACCGGAAACGGCATCGTATTTCTGGAGATCGACGGATCTGCCCACGAGTATGAGATCGCTGCAGGCGACTGCAAGATCGTAGATACCGGATATGTGGCAGCGATGTCTGAGACCTGTAACATGGAGATCCGCACGATCAAGGGCGTCGGAAATGTGCTCTTTGGCGGAGAGGGTCTGTTCAATACCGTTGTATACGGACCCGGTAAGGTGACGCTGCAGAGTATGCCGATTGCAGCGACGGCAATGCAGTTGTACCAGTACATGCCGCATCCGTCAAACTAATCGTCGGTGCGTGATCATATATCAGACAAAATGATCTGATTCAGAGAGGGCTGCGGTCATACGTGGAGCTGGAAACGGTTTCGCTCGAAGGACAGCAGCCCTTCATCACGTAGTTTACATAATTCGTTGGACATGGCACTGCGGTCTACGGATAGAAAGTCGGCGAGCTGCTGACGGTTAAACGGGATCTCGAAACTGGCGCTGTGCTGTTTATTTGCCTGTTCGGACAGGTAAGAGAGCAGCTTTTCTCTGGTTGTCCTTTTAGACATATGACCGAGCTTTTGTATGAGGCTGCGGTTTTTGACGGAGATCGCGTAGAACAGATTCTGGATCACCATCGAATGGAATCTGCACGCAGACGAGCAGACATTCAGTATCTTATTCACATCAAAAAAGATGATGGCGCTGTCTTCCGTGGCGATCACATCATTGAGCAGGGCACCGCTATCAGGCGCAGCGTATGCTTCGCCAAACATTTCACCTACACTGATCTTGTTTACGATACTCCGGTTTCCCCAGAAATCGTCCTTTTGGATGAGCAGGGAGCCGTCTACCAGAACCGTAATATAGTTCAGGTGTTTGCCCTGGTGCAGGACATAGGAGCCTTTCGGATAGCTGCGGAGCTCTGCGCTCAGGCATGAAAGCATGGCTTCGATCTCGTCTTCGCGTACGCCGGCGAATAATTGCGATTTTCTCAAAATTTCCAGATATTTTTTCATAAAAAACTCATTTCTGTTGTAAAAACAACGGCATTGTTTTGTTCACTATAGTATACTCCAATCGTAAAGTCAATAAACAAAGTGATTGCGAAACGATAAATCATATGGCTGTCTCGCTACGAATGCAGCAGATCCGATCAGATTGCTCCGGTTGCCGCAGGATCTCGGCATGAGGACGCAGCTCCCGCAAGCAGATCTGACTTTTGCTTTATTGCACGGTTCATTCCGATGAGCCTCCGCAAAACAAAATTGTGTCAGCAAAGGCTTCCACAATTTGGAGTCTCATCTCCATCGTGCAAAGGCAGCAAAATCAGACATGACTTGCTCGCGCTGCTAATGCTCTGTGTCGCGCAGGGCTGGCGGCTGCGGATACAGCGGATTCCATCAGTTGCGACGTTTGCCCGGCGAAGTGCGAGCGAATCCCACTGTGATCCTCATGGCATAGCTGAAAGCCGCAGGCTATGTGTGCGAAGGACACATAAGAGCCAAGGCTGAAGAGACAGCGAGACACCGCCCGGGCAATTGGAGCAACCTGATCGGATCTGCTGTGACCGCAGCCAGACAGCCCGAAGGATAACTGGTGTAGCAATCACTTAAAATTTATAGGAATATAACAAGGAGAACAAAAACACATGATCAGAAGAATAATCAAGATTGATGAAGAAAAATGCAACGGCTGCGGCACCTGCGCCAATGCGTGCCACGAGGGTGCGATCGAGATGATCGATGGCAAGGCAAAACTGACGAGAGAAGATTACTGCGACGGCCTAGGAGACTGTCTGCCGACCTGCCCCGCCGATGCGATCCATTTTGAAGAGCGTGAAGCTCCGGCCTACGATGAGGCAGCCGTGCTGGCAGCGAAAGCCGCCAAGGAAAATCAGCAGAAGACACCATTGCCGTGTGGCTGCCCCGGAAGCCGTTCCAAGGCGATCCGGCGGGAGACGGATGCCGCCGCACCGCAGACGATTGTAGCAAATACGAGCCAGTTGTCGCAGTGGCCGGTACAGATCAAGCTCGCTCCGGTCAATGCACCGTATTTTGACGGCGCGAACCTGCTGATCGCGGCAGACTGCAGTGCATATGCATACGGCAACTTCCATCAGGAATTTATCCGCAACCATATCACGCTGATCGGCTGTCCAAAGCTCGATGAAGGCGATTATGCGGACAAGCTCACACAGATCATCGCCAATAATGATATCAAAAGTGTGACGATCGTGCGTATGGAAGTGCCCTGCTGCAGCGGTATCGCACAGGCTGCAAAGCGGGCATTGCAGGCAAGTGGCAAATTTATCCCCTGGCGCGTAGTCATCATCTCTACCGATGGCAAAGTGCTGGAATCATAATACAGGAGGTAACGACTCATGAATCAACAGATGTTTTGTTTTCAGTGTGAACAGACTGCCGGATGCAGCGGATGTACCGGAGCAGCCGGTGTCTGTGGAAAAAAGGCAGATACTGCCGCATTGCAGGATCAGCTGACCGGTGCATTGATCGGTCTGGCGCGTTCGACAGAGGGCAATGAACACCTGCTTACCGAAGCTACCGATGACCTTGTGATCGAAGGATTATTTACGACGATCACGAATGTCAATTTTAATAATGAGACGATCACAGCGCTGATCGACCGCGTGAAGCGGGAAAAGGAGCGCATGGTGCCCGATTGTTTTAGCTGTGGTGCGCCGTGTGGCAGAAACAACGATTATGACATGAAGGAACTGTGGACAGCAGACGAGGATATCCGTTCGCTCAAGTCACTCATTCTGTTCGGGATCCGCGGAATGGCGGCCTATGCATATCATGCAAATGTGCTGGGTTATCGTGAGAAGGAGATCAACCGGTTCTTCTATAAAGCGTTGTATGCGGTAGGTTCAAAGGATTGGGGCATGGAGGAGTTACTTCCGATCGTGCTCGAAGTCGGTGAAGTGAACCTGCGGTGCATGGAACTGCTCGACCGCGCGAATACGCAGACTTATGGACATCCGACACCTACAGAAGTGAGTCTGACTGTGGAGAAGGGACCGTTTATCGTGATCTCCGGTCATGATCTGTATGACCTGAAGCAATTGTTAGAGCAGACCAGGGATCTCGGTATCAATGTTTATACGCATGGAGAGATGCTTCCGGCACACGGTTATCCGGAACTGAAAAAACATGCACACTTGAAGGGTAATTTCGGAACTGCGTGGCAGAACCAGCAGAGAGAATTTGCGGATATTCCGGCGCCGGTCGTATTTACGACCAACTGTCTGATGCCCCCGAAGGCAGGCTATGCAGACCGTGTCTACACGACAGAGATGGTATCGTATCCCGGGATCGTTCATATTGAAGACATGGACGATCGCAGACACAAGGATTTTACACCTGTGATCAAAAAAGCACTCGAACTGGGTGGCTATGAGCAGGATATGAAGTTCACCGGGATCAACGGTGGTGATCATGTGATGACGGGATTCGGACGGGAAGCTGTATTGTCGGTATCGGATACCGTGATCGAGGCAGTCAGATCCGGAGCGCTGAAGCATTTCTTCCTCGTCGGCGGCTGTGATGGCGCGAGAACGGGTAGAAACTATTATACAGAGTTCGTGAAACAGACACCTGCAGATACCGTGATCCTGACGCTGGCATGCGGAAAATACCGCTTTAATGACCTGGATCTCGGAACGATCGGCGGTCTGCCGCGTATCATGGATATGGGTCAGTGTAATGATGCCTACAGTGCGATCCGTGTCGCGCTGGCGCTCGCGGATGCATTTGACTGCGGAGTCAATGAACTGCCGCTGTCGATGGTATTGTCGTGGTATGAGCAAAAGGCGGTATGTATCCTGCTCACGCTGCTGCATCTGGGCATTCAGAATATCCTGCTCGGACCGACACTGCCGGCATTTATCTCACCGAATGTATTGAATTATCTCGTAGAGCATTACCATATTGCTCCGATCGATACACCGGAGCATGATATCAAAAAACTGTTAGGCGAATAGTATGAGAATGATACCATTCTAGTCTGCATGTAATGCGGCGCGCATCAGATCCAGATAGTGTGCCGCATTTTTGCGGTTTGCGGCGATCTCTTCCTCGCTCATCTGGCGCAGAACGCGGGCCGGATTGCCGACGACGATGGAATTGTCGGGGATCTTCATTTTGCCGGTGACGAGTGCACCTGCGCCGATGATGCAGTTGCGGCCGACGACGGAACCACTCAGAAGAATACTGCCCATGCCGACGACGGTATTATCGCCAACGGTACAACCGTGGACAACGGCATTGTGGCCGATCGATACACCCCGGCCGATGTGGATGGAGTGGCCGGTATCGGTGTGGAGCGTGCTGTTGTCCTGTACATTGGAGCCGTCTCCGATAAATATGCTGCCTGTATCGCCGCGCACTACGGCGTTATACCAGATGCTGACGTCATTTCCGAGAGTCACATCCCCTACGATATGGGCTCCGGGAGCCAGATAGTTCAGTTTTTCCATTAAAAGCTACCTCCTTGATCGTTTCACAGATAGGCACATTATAGCATATCTTATAAAAAAATAAAATTTGGAGTGCTTCGATGGACTTTAATCAGAGGGACTATTTTTTCCAGATGCAGCAGATGCGGCAGATGCCGTATGCGTGGATGTATCCGTATCAGGATCTATATATGAGCGAGATGGAGACGGAGCGTGATCTGCAGTATCTGCAGCAAATGTATCCGGCAGATGCCAAACGCATGCAGAAAAAGGTCGAGGAGGCATGTGACCGGCTCGATTACGAGGGAAGTATGATGTATGATGAGTATCCGGACCGCGTATCGATGCTGCTCATGTGTGACCGTATCGTGGAGGAAATGCGCAGGGAAGATGCCGAAAAACAGGCTGCTGAGGAGGCGCGTATTCCGTCCGGGAATGCAGAGGAAGAATCTATGCAGGCAATGCATATGGATCGTCCGGGACCGCCGCCCCCGCCACCGTTTGATCCGGGCAGGCGCAGTCTGCTGGAGGTACTGTTGTACAACGAGATGTATAAGCGTCGCTGCAAGCGGCGTCAATGTCGAAGATTTTGGTAAAGTTTCGGTTGTGATTTTGAAACAAACGCATTACAATAGGGAGTGTCCTGTAAAAAGGGATGCTTCCTATTATTGTGTAAAAGAGTGAAATGAGGATTTATCATTGAAAAAAGGAATCATAAAAGCAGTGACACTGATCTGCGTTTTTCAGGCGGCAGTGTTCACATTCGGATATTTTACCAATCAAAACAGCGTCAATCTCACCACGGAGATGAAATCAGCCTCCTATCCGGTGATCTCCATGTATTACAGGGATTATCTGGTCGGTGAACTGCATGGTTACCGTGATAAGATGGATCTTACGACGATGCGTGATTCGCTCGTGCCGGTGCAGAGTGACCGAACCGTATCGGTGGTTGTAGACACGTTCGGCAGTGAGGTGGATCAGATCAGCTACGAGATCCGCAGTCTGGACGGCGAGCGTCTGATCGCCGACCGCGTGTGTGAGAATGCCAAGACGGATAGCGACGAGCTTCGCATGCAGCTCGTGCTGGAAAATCTGCTGGAGGAAGGACAGGAGTACCAGCTTGTATTTTTATTGCAGCGGGCGGATGAGACACTCTATTATTATACCCGTCTCATGCAGACCGAGGATGGACATCTGGATGATTATCTCGAATTTGCCAATCAATTTCACGAGATGTCCATGGATAAGGACAGCGCACAGCAGTTGTCGACTTATCTGGAGCCGGATAGTTCTGTCGATAATAAGAATCTCAATCTGGTCACGATCAATTCCAGTCTGCAGGAGGTCATCTGGGCAGATTTCGTGTGCAGCCAGCAGGGAGATTCGGTGCTGACAGTCGCAGAACTCGGTGACGGCTATGCGGTCATCACGCTGGATTATATGGTGACATCGATCGGAAGCGGCGGAGAACCGGAGTATTATAATGTAGAAGAATACTACCGCGTGAGCTACAATACGGAGGGCGGACGCTGCTACCTGCACAACTTTGAACGGCAGGTGAACCAGATCTTCCGTGCCGACGGACAAAATTTTAAGGAAAATTATATACAATTAGGTATTCGTGACGGAGAAGTTGAATATAAAAAGAGTGAGAACGGACAAATCACCTGCTTCGTGCAGCAGGGAGAGCTGTGGAGCTATAACGAAGGAAACGGCACGCTGTACCGGATCTTCAGTTTCCGCGGATATGAGGGTATGGATATCCGGGAAAATTATGCGGCACATGATATCCGCATTCTGAGTATCAATGAAGGCGGAAGTGTGGATTTTGCCGTGTATGGGTATATGAACCGCGGTGAACATGAGGGAGAGAGCGGTATCTCCATCTGCCATTTTGACAGCGCGGCGGCTACCGTCGAGGAACTGTTGTTCATAAAATCCGATAAATCCTATCATCGCCTGCGGACGGATATGGGAGATGTCTTGTATGAAAACGCAGAAGGTATCCTGTTTTGTATGATGGAGGGCAGCATCTACCGGATCAATACCGCGGATGGCAGTGAACGTGTGCTGGCAGAAGGTCTGGGCAGCGAGAGCTACAGCGTATCATCGGATGGACATCTGCTCGTATGGCAGACAGATGAGCAGACCCACGGAGATATTACCGTGCTCGATCTGGAGAATGAGCATGAGGGAACGATCGCCGCAGACGGTCAGATGCTCTATCCGGTCGGTTTTCTCGTAGACGACTTTGTATACGGAGCTGCGGATGCCGACAGCCGGAGTGTGGCAGACGGCAGTGTACCGATGAGCTATGTGCGGATCTATGATGCGGATCATGCGCAGATGATCAAGGAATATTACAAGAAAAACTACTATATGACAAATATCAGCATCAATGATTATGTGATCAATCTCGAACGTGTCAAGCGCGTGGATGACACCTATGTGGCAGCAGAGCCGGATACGATCTTGAATCATGAGGGAGAGACGATATTGGATGACAATGTCTGTCAGACCTATGACGATATCAGACAGACGCTCGTAGAACTTCGGTTATCGGAGCCTGCGGAGCACAACAGCGCAAATGTGGTGACATCAAAGGAAGTCTTGTTGGATCAGCCGAGAGAAACCACGTTAGCCGCCGAACAGCCGTGGGAGGGTTATTACACCTATGCGAAGGGAACCGAGCAGTCCTTCCATTCAAAGCTGCAGGATGCGATTGCGGAGGCGGATGAGCAGATGGGTGTAGTGGTAGATACATCCCTGAAAGCGGTATGGAAACGTGCAAAGCGTCTGGTATGTACACCGATCACACTGCCGGATAATTTTGATGAGACAGATCTGCCGCAGGCATATCCGGGAGCTGTTGCGTATGACCTGACCGGCTGTGATCTGACACAGACACTCTATTATGTGAGTGAAGGGATTCCGGTCGTGATCACGCTCGAGGATGGCAGCAGACAGCTATTGACCGGCTATGATTCGGCGAATGTGTGGATCTATGACCCGGCAGCCGGACAGACAACGCGCGAAACGATCACGGATGCACAGAACCGCTTTGGTGCGCATAGCAGCCATTATACAGGCTATTTACGTTAAAAAGTTGCATAAAAAAAAGAGGATTACCGAAAGATATTCGTCGGTTTTAACAGAAATATGAAAATGCCTTGAAAATTCAGTGTTTATAAGGTATATATAAGAAGGGTATGTGTCTGTATGGCGTACAGATGCATTTCAGGGAAACGAGCCGACAGGCAATAAAAAAGTCGGGTGTACATAGACACCGATGATGTTGAGGGTATGAATAATGAGCAGTAAAAGAATTGTAGTATCTGATGTGAGTAAGAAACATGAGAACCCGATCGCTGAGCTGGTGCAGGTTGCATGTCAGTTTGACAGCAATATCGTGCTGGAGAATGACAACCGCAAGATCAATGCCAAGAGTATCATGGGTATCATGGCGTTCAATCCGTCTGAAGGAATGACTGTAAATATTGTAGCTGACGGAAGTGACGAAAAAGAAGCACTTGTAGCAATGGAACGGTTTTTAGTTTGCAGTTAAAACAACACAGTTAATAGGAGGCATAGCCATGGCAAACGTAAAGGGTACCACTGAAGTGGTCAAAAATGCAGCAGCTAAGAAGATGGAAGAGGCAAAGGACGTCGTGAAGACAGTCGCTAAGGCAGCTCAGGCAAAGGCTGAAGAGGTTAAGGCAGAAGCTGAAGCAAAAGAAGCAGCCAAGAGTGAAGAGAAAGCAGCAAAGGCTGCGATCGAGGCAGAGAAAAAGGACGAGAAAAAAGAAGAACAGAAAGAGGAGCCGAAGGAAGAAGCTCCTGCAAAGGCACCGAAGGCTGAGCGGAAGACGAGAAAGAGCGCAGCCAAGACTGCAAAGGCAGCGAAAAAGACTGCTGCTGAGCCGAAGATCTATGTACAGTTCGGTGCAGGTGAGTCATCTGTAGATGCAATCGTAGAGAAGATCAAGGCAGAATATGTGGAGCAGGGTCACAGAGTTTCATCCATCAAGGATCTGAGAGTATACTTAAAGCCCGAAGATGGCGCAGCATATTATGTCATCAATGAGAAGGTTGCCGGAAGAGTAGATCTGTTCTAATTTGTTTTTAGATTGATATAAAAAAACGACTTCGCATTTGCGAAGTCGTTTTTTGCTGCCATCAATTAATTATATATCAGTGGTGTTCCAGCTCGCCGTTTGTATAAGCGGCAACAATCGTCTTGATCTTATCATAAGGATTGAGCAGTTCACTGAGTGAGGTGTCATGATTTAACGTATCGATGATATATGCGATATACTTGCTCATGCCGCAGCTAATGTAATAATCACGGCTCAGCATCTCCTCAGACTGATAGATCAGATCCGTTGTCAGTACGCGGTAGATGATACCCTTTTCTACAGCTTCATCAAACTTCTCAAATCCATTTGTGAACAGACCGAACGTAGCGATGACAAAGATACGCTTTGCCTTGCGCTTCTTTAACTCGGTAGCCACGTCGATCATGCTTTCTCCGGAGGAGATCATATCATCAATGATGAAAACATCCTTTCCTTCTACGGAAGATCCGAGGAACTCATGCGCAATGATCGGGTTGCGGCCATCTACGATGCGGCTGTAATCACGGCGCTTGTAGAACATGCCGACATTGATGCCGAGGACGTTTGCCAGATAAACCGCACGATCCGTACCTCCTTCATCCGGGCTGATGATCATCATGTGATCATTATCAAATACGAGATCATCTACATGGCGGCACAGAGCTTTTACAAACTGGTATGCGCAGGTAACGGATTCAAAACCGTGCAGCGGGATCGCGTTCTGGACACGCGGATCATGTGCATCAAAGGTGATGATATTCTCTACACCCATATCTACCAGCTCCTGCAGAGCCAGTGCACAGTCTAAGGATTCTCTCGAAGAGCGTCTGTGCTGGCGGCTCTCATAGAGGAACGGCATGATGACATTGATACGCTTTGCCTTTCCGCTGACGGCTGCAATGATACGCTTCAGATCCTGATAGTGGTCATCGGGAGACATATGGTTGATCTCTCCGCACATTTTGTAAGTCAGGCTGTGATTGGTCACATCCAACATAATATACAGATCATCACCTCGTACAGATTCTTTGATCGTACCCTTGGCTTCTCCGTTTCCAAAACGGGGCAGTGTATGCTCGATCAGATAAGAATCGCGCTGGTAGCCCTTGAATGCAGTGTCATTCGGATGGAGCTGCTGTCTGGTGGAACGCCATTTCACGAGATACTGGTCTACTTTGTGACCAAGCGAAGCGCTGCTCGCTAAGGTGATAAGTCCAAGCTTACCGTGAGGGATTGACTCTAATTGAATTTCTTCATTCGGCATGAATAGTTTCCTCCATATGTGTGTTATTTATTGTGTCCTCTTTTTCAGGCGAATATCCGCGCCTGTGAGCTTTAACAGCGTATAATTGCTGATAATGCGTGAAAAATTACGTTCGGAGTATGTCTCGAACAGATGCTCCAGATCCAGATTGCTGGAGATGATCGTGGATTTCCGGCGCAGCAGACGCTCGTTCAGGCATAAAAACAACTGCGAAACGGAAAAACGGTTCGTCAGCTCCGTGCCCAGATCGTCGATGATCAGCAGGTCACAGGAAAACAGATCCTCCTGCTGTTCGCGCGCGAGCGCATCTCCGTGAAATTTGCTCTCCTCTAATATATTAAATAATTGAAAAGATGTAAAGTATAAAACAGAATGTCCGGTGTCAATCAATGCCTTTGCAATGCAGTTTGATAAAAATGTCTTTCCGACACCTGTCGAGCCGTAAAAATACAGATTGTCAAATGAATGGTCAAACTGTTCAACAAAAGAATGACAGGTATCAACGGCGAGTCTGGCATTGCCTAACGCACTGCGGCCGGTCGACGGATCGGTCTGTGAATCGTCGTAATAATCGAATGTCAGCGTGTCAAAATTCTCTGTCGCGAGAATCTGTTTCATATTGGATTGTGTATAGATCAGGTCGATCGCTGCCTGCCGGAAGCAGTGGCAGCGGGTATTATGATCGATATATCCGGTATCCTGACAATCGGGACAGGAGTAGACAGGCTCCAGATCCTTCGAAGAGAATCCGGCTTCTGCCAGAAGCTGTCCGCGTACTGTCCTTGCCTGCGCCAGTTCTGCCTTCAGATCATCCAGCGCATGCGTATCGCCGTCCAGCAGTAACCTCGCGTGGCGGATGCTGCATTCGGCGATCCGGTCATCCAATGCGCGGATCGCAGGTACTTTCGCGTAGATTTCATTTTTTTTCTGCTCCAGCCGGAGTCTGGAGAGCCGCTGCTTTTCCTCGTAGGAGCGCATGATCTGGTCATATTGACTATTTGTGAGAGCCATAACCTAATAATTCCTTTTCTAATTCACTCGTGTTATAGGAACGCTGCGGAAAATCGTTGAATTTGTTCTTCTTTGCAGCGGATTCGGTACGTTTGGGGGCTGCGGCTGCCTTCTCCTGATGGAGTGCATCGAGCGCATCGATATCCCCCAGTGACATGACCTTGTTCTTTTTCCAGTTTTTCAGGATCTTGTCGGCATATTCAAAGCTTGCCTGATGGATCGTGCGCATCGTGCGGTCGCAGGCGGCAGAGATGATCTGGATATCAAAACCGTAATCCTTCTGCCAGGTTGAGATATATTCCTTTTCATAAGGAACGAAATCTCTTCCCTGGATACCAAAAGCCTTGCGGATCGCAGAGTGCAGATCGCTGTGGCGGCTGGCTTCCTCCTTGGCTGCCGTGACCGTAGAGATCCCTGCCTTGGCCCAGGAGAGGGCAACTTTTTCCATATAGTGAATACTCTTGTGATTTTTCGCAACACAGGATTCGATCAGATAATCGATCAGATCCGATGAAAAATGCAGCGACTCCTTCCAATAAAGGATCGCATTCATCTCCGTCATATTCAGTGTATGTCCCAGATAGTGCTCAGCGACGAACAACAGCTCACGCACATCGGACTCTTCCTTTAACCGGCGCAGATCGGATGCACTGTAGTTCTCGTGGGGCGGAAGCTCCGGTGTCTGCGGCTTGTCCGCACGAATGGCTGCGGTGACAGACGGAGCGCTGGCAACATCCAGAAAACAGATGCCGGTCAGTTCCTTGTTCTCATCAAACTCCAGACGAAGCAGGTGCATTTTTTCCCAGTATTTAAGTGCGCGCAGAATATCCTTTTCGGTGTGGTCGAATTTATCCGCCGCATCGGATACAGAGAATGACATTGTCGGGTCATTCATGCACCGCAGCAGGTACAGATAGACCTTCACATATTCTCCGTTTGCGTGAACCATATATGCATCAATAAAATAATTGGGCACGACGGTTCTGTGAACCGCGTTGTCCGTATGTAACATAATATCTGCCATAAACCAATCTTCTCCTCTGACAGCAGGGTGTCATTCCCCTTTGCTGCCCGAGTATTATAGCACATTAAAATCAAATTGAGAAGCCTTGATTTTCGCGCAAAGCCTTGATTTTCAAGGCTTCGCGGGGGATGGGCAAAAATGTGGATAAGTGGATAAAGTTTTATGTAAATCAACTGAAAATAGTCATAAAGTGCATGTTTGGGGCATATTCTAAATTGACGAAGGACATGTTATGTAAATAAAATATCCACAATCAATTATGGATAACTTTTCCCCAATTGATTGTGGATAATGTGGATAACTTATTGCCCCAGAAGATGTTCTCCCACTTCCAGTATGTTTCCGGCTCCCATAGTTATTAACATGTCACCGTCGATACATTTTTTTAATAAAAATTTTTCAAGACCGTCAAATGTCTCTTCCGTAGGGAAGTAATAAGCCTCGCATCCTCTGGCGGTCAGGCGCTCGCAGATATCTTTGGAGCTGACACCGAGATTGTCCGTTTCTCTGGCTGCATAGATATCGGCCAGTACGACCACGTCCGCAGCGGATAATGCGTCTGCAAAATCGTCGAGGAATGCCTTCGTACGGGAATAGGTGTGCGGTTGGAAGACACAGACCAGACGCTTGTGCGGATAATTTTTCGCAGCAGCGAGTGTTGCACGGATCTCCGTCGGATGGTGTGCGTAGTCATCGATCACCGTGATGCCGTCGATCGTTCCCTTGTACTGGAAGCGGCGGTCGGTTCCGGTAAATGCGGACAAACCGGCAGCAATGGCGTCGGGAGCAATGCCCATGGCAGCAGTGAGTGCGTAGGCAGCCAGTGCGTTTGAGACATTGTGTCTGCCGGGTACATGCAGCGTCACCGCTAACGGGGCAGCATCCTTCGCGTGAATGGTAAAGGATGCGCAGCCGAAAGCATCATAGGTGATCTCATCGGCAAATACGTCAAAGGCCGGGTCAAAACCGTAGGTAATGACCGTAGCAGCAATGTCTGCGGTGAGAGCTGCGACATCCGGGATCTCGCCGTTTACGATCGCGAAACCGTCTGCGGCAGTGCCTGACAGAAACTGATGGAACGAATGGCGGATGTCATCATAGTCCTTGAAAAAGTCGAGATGCTCAGCCTCTACATTCAGCACGACGCTGTATTTCGGGAAAAAATGTAAAAAGCTGTTGGTGTATTCGCATGCCTCGGTCACAAAACAGTCGGAAGAACCGACGCGGATATTTCCGCCGATCGCCTTTAAGATACCTCCGACAGAGATCGTCGGATCGACTTTCGCAGCCAACAGGATATGTGTGATCATGGAGGTGGTCGTCGTCTTGCCATGTGTACCGGCCACTGCGACAGAGCGGGTATAGTTGCTCATCAACTGGCCTAAAAATTCTGCACGGGTGAGCATCGGGATACCGGTGGCTTTCGCTGCCGCAAATTCCGGATTGTCCGCGTGGATGGCGGCTGTATATACGATCAGATCGATGTCCGGTGTGATGTTGGATGCCTGCTGCGGATAATGGATCACGGCACCGAGTGCCTCCAACTGGTCAGTGAGTGCGGATCTTTTCATGTCCGATCCGGATACAGTGAAGCCTTCCTTTAATACGACCTGTGCCAGACCGCTCATGCTGATACCGCCGATGCCGATGAAATGGATGTGGCAGGGACGGGAAAAATTGACTACATATTCATTCATTGTGGTTACCTTCGCTTTTTGTTATTTGTGAAAATTCTATGGAAAAACTTTTTTACATATAGTATACCACTTTTTTTGGCGCATACAATCCCCGATTCGAGAAGAGATCACGGTTCACGATTCTTGTAAAATATGACAAAAATGTCAGTTTTTCAATAAAATTTTTGTTTATTATGATGTACAAATGAGTGGGAAGGTGTTATACTAAATGTAAACTTATACAGTCAAAAATATGAGCAAGAGGTGAGTAATATGATTCAAAAGGAAATGATTGCCATGTTGCTTGCGGGCGGACAGGGCAGTCGTCTGGGTGTCCTGACAGCAGACGTGGCAAAGCCTGCGGTAGCCTTCGGCGGGAAATATCGGATCATCGATTTTCCGCTCAGCAACTGCATTAACTCGGGAATTGATACAGTCGGAGTCCTGACACAGTATCAGCCGCTGCGATTAAATACACATATCGGAATCGGTATTCCGTGGGATCTGGATCGCAATAACGGAGGCGTGACCGTGCTTCCGCCTTATGAGAAGAGTGCGAACAGTGAATGGTATACCGGTACAGCGAATGCGATCTACCAGAACCTGAAATATATGGAGAGCTACAATCCGGAATATGTACTGATCCTGTCCGGTGACCATATTTATAAGATGGATTACGAGGTGATGTTAGACTTCCACAAGGCGAACAATGCAGACGTGACGATCGCTGTTATGCCTGTGCCGATGGAAGAGGCGAGCCGTTTTGGCGTCGTGATCGCGGATGATGAGCGCCGCATCAGCGAGTTTGAGGAGAAACCGGAGCACCCGCGCAGCAATCTGGCATCTATGGGTATCTATATCTTTAGCTGGAAGGTATTGCGGGACGCGTTAGTAGCATTGAAGGATCAGAGCAGTTGCGATTTCGGAAAGCATGTCATTCCTTATCTGCATGAGCGCGACAGCCGGATGTTTGCCTATGAGTTCAACGGTTACTGGAAGGATGTCGGAACGCTCAGCTCTTACTGGGAAGCAAATATGGAGCTGATCGACCTGATTCCGGAGTTTAACCTGTATGAAAAATACTGGAAGGTATACACGAATACCGGAGCGATCCAGCCGCAGTACATATCAGGCGATTCCGTTGTCTTAAAGAGTATCATCGGAGAGGGCAGCGAGATCTACGGTGAGGTACACAGTTCTGTCATTGGCGCGAATGTAACAATCGGAAAGGGAACGGTAGTCCGTGATTCCATCATCATGCAGGGCGCGGTGATCGGAGAGAATTGTGTTCTGGATAAGGCGATCGTTGCAGAGGATTGTATAGTCGGAGATGATGTGAAGATCGGCGTGGGCGAGTTCGCACCGAGCAAGTTTAACCCGAAGGTATACAACAGTGAGCTGGCAGTCATCGGAGAGCGTTCTGTGATACCGGATCATGTATCAATAGGAAGAAACACCGCAATTTCAGGAGAGACAGAAGCTGCGGACTATACGGACGGATTACTGGAGAGCGGAGATTCTATTATAAAGGCAGGTGTGAAGGCATGAAAGCATTAGGTATTATTTTGGCGGGCGGCAACAACTCAAGAATGGAAGCATTGTCCCGCAAGAGAGCGATCGCTGCAATGCCTGTAGCCGGAAGCTTCCGTTGCATCGATTTTGCGTTGAGTAATATGAGTAATTCCCATGTACAGAAGGTGGCCGTGCTGTCACAGTACAATGCGCGTTCCCTGAATGAACATTTAAGTTCATCCAAATGGTGGGATTTCGGTAGAAAGCAGGGAGGTCTGTTCGTATTTACCCCGACGATCACAGCAGATAACAGTTGGTGGTATCGCGGCACGGCAGATGCCATGTATCAGAACATTGAATGGTTAAAACGCTGTCATGAGCCCTACGTGATCATCACAAGCGGTGACTGCGTCTACAAGATCGATTACAATGAGCTGCTGGATTATCATATTGAGAAAAAAGCAGATATTACGATCGCTGTCAAGGACATGCCTGTCGGTACGGATATTAGCCGGTTTGGTGTGGTTGGCATGAATGAGGACTCCCGGATCACATATTTTGAGGAGAAACCGATGGTTGCACAGACCGGAACGATCTCTGCCGGAGTCTATGTCATCCGACGCAGACAGTTGATCGAGCTGCTGGAGCAGTGCGCAGCGGAGAATCGCTGGAATTTTGTAACGGATATCCTGATCCGCTACAAGGATCTGAAGCGTATCTATGGCTACAAGCTGCAGGGCTACTGGAACAATATTTCTACTGTGGATTCTTATTACCAGACGAATATGGACTTCCTGAAGCCGGAAGTACGTCATTACTTCTTTAAGGAGGCCCCGTTTATCTATTCCAAGGTAGATGATCTGCCGCCTGCGAAGTACAATGAAGGCTCTGATGTGAGAAATTCACTGGTAGCGAGCGGATCGATCATCAACGGCAAGGTCGAAAATTCGATCCTGTTCAAAGAGTCCTTTATCGGCAAGAACTGTATTATCAAGAATTCGATCATCCTCAATGAGGTATATATCGGAGACAATACACATATTGAGAATTGTATCGTGGAGAGCCGCGGTACATTGAAACCGAATATGTACTATTTCGGAGACGGAGAGATACAGGTCGTTGTCGGTGACAGCAATCGCTACGGAATTTAAAGGGGAAAACACGTGGCCGGATCAGCTGGTGCGGTCACAAAGGGGGTTAGCTATATGGAGATTACGGATATACGCATCCGTAGACTGGAGAGCAGCGGCAAGATGAAGGCGGTCGTTTCGATCACTTTCGATGATGAGTTTGTGCTGCATGATATCAAAGTTGTGGATGGTGAGAAGGGGCTGTTTATTGCGATGCCGAGCAAGAAGACTGCGGACGGTGAGTACCGCGATATCGCGCATCCCATCCGGACGGAGACCAGAAACCGTATTCAGCAGATGATCCTGGAGCGTTATGCGCAGGAGCTGGATGCACAAGCGTAGAAGAAAAAACAAAGAGCTGTCGTCGCCTGTTTTTGCAGGATGTGCGGCAGCTCTCTTGAATTTTGGGCAAAATTAGGCTACACTAAAGGGACTGTTTTGAAAGGTATAGGAGAACGAACAATGAGTAAACGAAAAGCAGTGATCCTTGCAGCCGGCAAGGGTACACGAATGAAATCTGATCTGCCGAAGGTCGTGCACCGGATTGACGGAAAGTGTCTGGTGGATTATGTGATCGAGGCAGCACGCGGCGCAGATGTATCGGAGATCTGTCTGGTCGTGGGATATAAGCATGAGGTAGTAGAACGTGAGATTGCAGCAAAGGATGTCACCTATGTGCTGCAGCCGGAGCAACTCGGCACCGGCCATGCGGTTAAATGTGCGCGCGAATTTCTGGGCGATGGGGGACAGACACTGATCCTCTTTGGTGATACACCGCTTATCACGGCACAGACGCTGCGGCAGTTGAGCGCGTATCATGAGGCGCATGGAAATACCGTGACAGTATTATCGGCGATGGTAGATGACCCGACCGGATACGGAAGGATCATCCGTGATGAGAACGGACAGTTTGTGAAGAGTGTTGAGCATAAGGATGCCAGCGAACAGGAACTGGCTTCCCATGAGATCAATTCCGGAATGTATTTGTTTGATACTGCCGAGCTGAAGGCAGCGCTCGATCAGATCAGACCCAATAATGCGCAGGGTGAATATTATCTGCCGGATACGCTCACGATTATAAAGGAAAAAGGATATAGGGTGGATGCATATGCGCTGGATGATCCCACGGATATTACAGGAGTTAATGACCAGACACAGCTCGCAGAAGCGGCAGAGATCATCAAAAAGAGAATGTAGAAAAGCATATAAGGAAGATACGAATATTATGTATGTAATAGCAGGTCTGGGGAATCCGGACAAAAAATACGAGAAAACGAGACATAATGTAGGATTTGATGTGATCGACATGCTGGCTGAAAAATACAGCATATCCGTGAGTGAAAAAAAGCATCGCGCATTGTGCGGCAGCGGTTATATCGCAGGACAGAAGGTGCTGCTCGTAAAGCCGCAGACCTACATGAACCTAAGCGGAGAGAGTATCCGGGCAATTCTGGATTTTTACAAGCTGGATGCGGACCGTGAACTGCTCGTCATCTATGATGATATCAGTCTGGCGCCCGGGCGGATCCGCGTGCGCGCCAAGGGCAGCGCAGGCGGGCATAACGGGATCAAAAACATTATTGCGATGACCGGAACCGAGGGTTTTGCAAGGATCAAGGTCGGCGTGGGGGAAAAACCGGCCGGCTGGGATCTCGCGGACTATGTTCTGGGACATTTTTCAAAGGAAGAACGGGCACTGGTCGAGGATGCATTTGCGGATGCCTGTGAGGCAGCACAGATGTTCCTCACAGATGACCTGAGCGGTGCGATGAATCGGTTTAACGGCAAAAAATAGCGTGGGAGCGGGAATCATGCAGGCATTTTTACAGCCACTGCAGGAGTGGAAGGACTATGAAGAAATAGAAAAAAAGCTGTCGGGCTTCAAAGGGACGATCGGGATATCCGGGTGTATGGATGCACAGAAAGCACATTTGATCTATGGGCTGGGGGTGCATGCAGGCAGCCGGCTCATTGTCACGTTTCAGGAACAGAAGGCGAAGGAGCTGTATGAGGATTACCGCTTTTTTGATGAAAATGTGCTCTATTTTCCGGCAAAGGATGTGCTCTTCTATCAGTCAGACCTGCGTGGCAATACACTGACGAGGGAACGACTCGGTGTCCTGCAGGCGCTCCTGGAGCAGCAGGAGGATGGGGCGGAAACGGCCGGTGTTACGGTGATCACGACATTTGATGCGCTGATGAACCGTATGAGTGCACCGGAGCAGTTCCGTGCAGCGATCCGCCGCTTCAACGTCGGAGAAAGTGTTGATCTCGAACTTTTATACAAGGAACTCGTAGCGATGGGCTACGAGCGTGAGTATCAGGTCAGTGTACCGGGGCAGTTCGCCGTGCGGGGTGGCATACTCGACATCTATCCGATGACTGCGGAGCATCCGTATCGTCTGGAGTTCTGGGGAGATGAGATCGATTCGATCCGGGGTTTTGACGTAGAGAGCCAGCGCTCACTCGAAGATGCGGTCGAAGAGACGCTGAGGGTCTATCCGGCCAGTGAATGGGTGCTGTCACAGGACGAGATACAGAAAGGGTTAAAGCGTCTGCACGCTGAGGAAAAGAAGATCACAAGCGCATTTAAAAACAGCCATAAGCCGGAAGAAGCGGCAAGAATACGCGATATAGTAGCGAATTTAGAAGAAGAACTGACAGAACTTGGTGGAGCGGCTAATCTGGACGCGTTTCTTAGCTATTTTTCGACGGAACAGGTATCGCTGATCGATTATCTTGACCGCGCACACACGATCTGTTTTCTGGATGAACCGGCGCGTCTGCTGGAACAGGGACGCAGTGTAGAGCAGGAGTTCTCGGAAAGCATGCAGCAGCGTCTGGAAAAGGGCTATATCCTGCCGGGACAGGCAGATGCGTTGTATGGGGCGGCAGAGACGATGGGACGTCTGAAACAATGCTGCCTGGTGACGCTTTGTGCTCTGGAGCAGCGTGTGCCGCAGCTCGAACCGGAGGCGCAGTACCAGATTCAGGCACGTACCGTGAGTGCATATAATAACAGCTTTGAGCTGCTGATCAAGGATCTCAGGAGATATAACAAAAATAAATTCAAGATTATACTTTTGTCAGGATCGCGCACCAGAGCGAAACGACTCGCAGAGGACATCATGAATGAGGGGATCGCCTGCTTTTACACCGAAGATACCGGGCATGAGTTAAAGCCTGGAGAGGTCATGGTATGCTATGGAAAAGTGCGGCGCGGCTATGAGTATCCGCTGCTGTCTTTTGCGGTGATCACTGAGAGCGATATCTTTGGTGCGGAGAAGAAGAAAAAGAAGAAGTACAAACGCTATGAGGGTGAACACATCCGGAGCTTCGCGGATCTGCACGTCGGCGATTATGTGGTGCATGAGAATCACGGACTGGGTATCTATCAGGGAATCGAGAAGATGGAGGTCGGCGGCACGACAAAGGATTATATGAAGATCACCTATGCCAAGGGTTCCAATCTGTATATTCTGGCGACACAGCTCGATCTGATTCAGAAATACGCCGGCAGCGATGCCAAGAAGCCAAAGCTCAACACGCTCGGCACACAGGAATGGAGCCGGACACGTGCGCGTGTACAGGGGGCAGTCAAGGAGATCGCAAAGGAACTGGTGGAACTCTATGCCGTCAGACAGCAGAAAGAGGGCTATGTCTACGGACCGGATACGGTATGGCAGCGGGAATTCGAGGAGATGTTTCCGTTTGAAGAGACGGAGGATCAGGTGCGTGCGATCGAGGAGACGAAGCATGATATGGAGAGCACGAAGATCATGGACCGCCTGATCTGTGGCGATGTCGGTTACGGCAAGACGGAGGTGGCGATACGTGCGGCATTCAAGGCTGTGCAGGAGGGCAAGCAGGTGGTTTATCTCGTCCCGACGACGATACTCGCACAGCAGCATTATAATACCTTTGCACAGCGAATGAAGGATTTTCCGATCACGGTCGATCTGCTCTGCCGTTTCCGGACGGCGGCGCAGCAGAAGCACACGATTGAAAAACTCAAGCGCGGCATGGTAGATATCGTGATCGGTACGCACCGCGTATTGTCCAAGGATGTGTCATTCAAAGATCTGGGGCTTCTCATCATTGACGAGGAGCAGCGTTTTGGCGTGACGCACAAGGAGAAGATCAAGCAGCTAAAGAATAATATCGATGTGCTGACACTGACGGCGACACCGATTCCGCGTACGCTGCATATGAGTCTGATCGGTATCCGGGATATGAGTGTATTGGAAGAACCGCCGATGGATCGTCTGCCGATCCAGACATATGTCATGGAGTACAATGAAGAACTGGTACGCGAGGCGATCGCCCGGGAACTGGCGCGAGGCGGACAGGTCTACTATGTGTTTAACCGTGTCAATCAGATCGCAGATGTTGCGGCGAAGATCGCCACGCTCGTCCCGGAGGCGAATGTCGGATTCGCACACGGGCAGATGAAGGAGCTGGAACTGGAACGGATCATGTATCAGTTTGTCAACGGAGAGATTGATGTTCTGGTATCTACGACAATTATTGAAACAGGACTTGATATTTCGAACGTGAATACCATGATTATTCAGGATGCGGATAATATGGGTCTGTCGCAGTTGTACCAATTGCGCGGACGTGTGGGGCGCAGCAACCGGACCGCGTATGCGTTTTTTATGTACAAGCGGGATAAGATGCTAAAGGAAGTCGCAGAGAAGCGTCTGGCTGCGATCCGTGAGTTTACGGATCTGGGCAGCGGTTTTAAGATCGCGATGCGTGATCTCGAGATCCGCGGTGCGGGCAACCTGCTCGGAGCACAGCAGCACGGACATATGGAAGCGGTCGGTTATGATCTCTACTGTAAGATGTTAAACGAAGCCGTGAAGGAGCAGAAGGGAGAACTGCAGCCGCAGGCATTATTTGAGACGACCATAGATATAGAAGTGGATGCGTTCATTCCACCCGGTTATATTCAGAATGAGTATCAGAAGCTGGATATCTATAAGCGGATCGCGAGTATTGAGACAGCCTCGGAGGGTGACGAGATGCTCGATGAGCTGATTGACCGGTTTGGCGAACCGCCGCGTTCGGTGCAGAATCTGCTGATGATCGCAAGGCATAAGGCGCAGGCGCACCGGTTGTATGTGACGGAGATTACGCAAAAGGCGGATACCCTGCGCTTTGTCCTTTGCGCAGAGGCACCGGCAGACCCGGTAAAGATCCCGGATTTTGTCGGACAGTTCGAGGGAGCGGCTATTTTTGTGCCGGATAAGGAGGCTCCGTCGTTTTTTTACCGGATGAATTATAACAGCAGGCAGAAGACGGCAAACGCGATAGAGGCGGTCGGTACATTTCTGGATGCACTCCGGATCCTCTATCCGACGCAGCAGGAGCAGGAAATGCCGCAGTTGTGAAAAATACGTGAACGCCGCGTGCTCTCTTGCATTCTGACAGGTGAGGACGTATAATCGGTAGTGCGGGTGGATGATACGGATATTATTATCGGAAAATGCGGCATCCCACGCATACAAGACTTAGGAGGATGTTTATCATGAGATTAAAGAAATTATCCATACTGGCACTCAGCGGTGTGGTTCTCACAGGTACACTGTTAACCGGCTGCGGTTCTATGAATGCCGACAAAACAGTAGCGACCGTCAATGGCACACAGATCAGTCTGGGACTGGCAAATTATATGGCACAGTATACGGCTGTAGATTATGATTCCTATTATATGTCTTATTTCGGACAGGATATGTGGACCAGACAGACCGGAGACAATGCGGAGACGATGACAGACCGTGTCAAGTCCAATACATTGGATTCGCTGGAAGAGTATTATCTGCTCGAAGAGCACATGGATGACTACGGCGTGTCACTCACCGAGGATGAGATGTCGAAGATCGAGGCAGCAGCCGCTGATTTTATGTCAGCCAATACAGAGGAAGCACTCGAGACAATGGGTGCGACCGAGGAATATGTTAAGGAGCAGCTTCGTCTGGCTACACTGCAGCAGAAGATGTATGACGCGATCGTTGCGGATGCGGATACGAATGTATCCGATGAGGAATGCGCCCAGAAGACGTTCAGCTATGTGCGTGTGACAAAGGCGGCCAGCGGCGATGACAAGGATACCAAGACTGATGAGGAGGCAGCAGCCGAGGCGAAGGATAAGGCACAGCAGATCTTGGATGAAGCATTGAGCGGCAGCACGGAGGATCCTCTGGATACCGCAGCCAAGGCACATGATGCGAATAAGTCTACCTGTTCCTACGGTACGAAGGATCTCCAGAGTGAGGATGACAATTCTACCTATCTGGAGCTGGAAGTGCTTCAGGCAGCAGACAAGCTCGGCGAGGGCGAGTATGACAAGAGTATTATCGATACCGACAAATATTATTATGTGATCCGTATGGACAGTCTTGATGATAAGGAAGCAGCGGAGCGCGAGCGCCAGTCGATCATTTCTGACCGCAAGCAGGCGCTGTATGATGAGACATTGAACGGCTACAAGGAGTCCGCAGAATGGTCTGTAGATGAAAAGGTATGGAAGCCGGTGAATTTCGACATCATCTATTCTAAGGAAATGCAGCAGACCAGCGAGGATACGCAGGCGGAGAACACCAGCGGATCAGCCGTGGATGCGACAACGGATACGACATCTGATGCAGAGTCATAAAATCAGCCGGAACAGGGATACTAACAGAAGAGGACAATCTAAGAATCAGGAACCATGTGGTTCCTGATTCTTTTCGGAGAATGTTTATGAAAAAATTATTAGTTTATTTAAGGGATTTTAAAAAGGAATCAATCGTTGCTCCGCTCTTTAAAATGTTGGAGGCGCTGTTTGACCTGCTCGTACCGCTCGTTGTGGCATCGATCATCAATCACGGTATCAAATATGGGGATAAGCCTTATATTTACAAGATGTGCGGCGTATTGATCCTGCTGGCGGTCGTCGGACTGACCTGCGCGATCTGTGCGCAGTATTTTGCGGCGAAGGCAGCGGTCGGATTTGCAGCCAGACTGCGTCACGCATTGTTTGAGCATATCCAGTCGCTGTCATTCACGGAGCTGGATACACAGGGAACCTCCGCGCTGATGAACCGGATGACCAGTGATGTGAACCAGTTGCAAAACGGTGTGAATATGACACTGCGGCTGCTGCTGCGATCTCCCTTTATCGTATTTGGGGCGATGATCCTGGCATTTACCGTCAATGCGCAGGCGGCGATGACTTTTGTAGTCGTGATACCGGTATTGTTTGTGATCGTATTCGGAATCATCTATGCGACACTGCCGTTATACCGCCGTGTGCAGGAACGGCTCGATCAGGTGCTGCGCCGGACGAGAGAGAATCTGACCGGTGTCCGTGTGATCCGTGCATTTCATCGTGAGGATGAGGAAGTAGCACGTTTTCACGAGGAAAATGATACGTTGAAAAAGGAGCAGCTCTTTGTCGGAAAGATCTCGGCACTCATGAATCCGCTCACGTATGTCGTGATCAATCTGGGTGTGATCGCGCTGCTGGCAAACGGAGGAAAAAACGTGTCGATCGGTACGATGGAACAGGGTGATGTGGTCGCGCTGCTCGATTATATGTCACAGATCCTCGTTGAGCTGGTCAAGATGGCAAATACGATCGTACTGCTGACGAGAGCACTGGCGAGCGGCAGACGTGTGGCGGATGTACTGGATGTGCAGTCTTCCATGGAATTTGTACCGGGCGCAGAGACACAGGAAGCAGAGGCACCGGCAGAAAATGATGAGATCATCGGATTCTCCCACGTGGATCTGACCTATGCGGGAGCCGGTGACAAGTCGCTGGAGGATCTGAACTTCTCGATAAAAAAAGGTCAGACGGTAGGTATTATCGGAGGCACCGGATCCGGAAAGACATCTCTGGTGCATCTGATCCCACGGTTTTATGATGCATCGTCCGGCGAGGTACGGATCGCAGGAAGGGATGTGAAGTCCTACTCCAAGGAGCAGCTGCGTGGTATGGTAGGTACCGTGATGCAGAAAGCGGTGCTCTTTCAGGGCACGATCCGCGAAAATCTCCTGTGGGGCAATCCGGACGCGTCCGATGAGCAGTTGTGGAAAGCACTCACGATCGCACAGGCAAGAGAGATCGTGGAAGGAAAAGCAGGCGGACTGGACGAACAGATCGAACAGGGTGGACGTAATCTGTCCGGTGGACAGCGCCAGAGACTGGCGATCGCCCGGACACTGGTCGCGGAGCCTGACATATTGATTCTGGATGACAGCGCTTCGGCACTCGATTATGCGACGGATGCCGCACTGCGCAAGGCGATCGCTTCACTGGAACCGAAGCCTACGGTGCTCATCGTATCACAGCGTGCGGCCTCTATATTATATGCTGATTTAATTATTGTACTGGACGGCGGAAAAATCGTCGGTATGGGAACGCATGAAGAATTGTTGAAGGATTGTACGGTATATCAGGAGATCTATGATTCCCAATTTGACAACCGGACGGCAGCAACGGGAAAGGAGGCGTGAGACAGATGGAACAGAAGAAAGCGTTTAAACTCGAAACAGTCAAAAAAGTACTCCGTTACGTCAGCGGTTACTGGTATTATCTGGCAGCCAGCATTCTTCTCGCGCTCATTGTCGTAGTGCTGACTTTGTGCGTGCCGAGACTGACCGGAAACGCAGTGGATTGTATTGTGGGAAAAGGAGCGGTGGATTTTGCCGCTTTGACACGTATTCTCTGGTTGATCGCAGCAGTGATCGTAGGAAACAGCATTGCTCAGTGGGCGATGGCGCGCTGCAACAACCGGCTGACCTATAACGTGACGCAGGATATCCGGAATGATGCGGCAGAGCGGCTGCAGCATTTGTCACTCGCTTATCTGGACGGACATTCGGTTGGTGATATTACGAGCCGTATGATCTCGGATGTCGATCAGTTTGCGGATGGATTGCTGCTCGGTTTTACGCAGTTGTTTACAGGAGTGATCACGATCTTTGGCACGTTGTTGTTCATGCTCCGTGAGGATGCCGGGATTGCGCTCGTGGTGATCGTAGTGACACCGCTGTCTTTGTTTACAGCCAGCTTTATCGCGAAGAAGACCTATCATATGTTCCAAGAGCAGGCGCAGATCCGCGGAGAGCAGACGGCATATATGGATGAGATGGTGCAGAATCAGAAGGTCGTGCAGAGCTACGGTCATGAGGACGAAGCACAGGAACGTTTTGATGAGATCAACGACCGTTTGGAGGAATGTTCGAGAAAAGCAGTATTTTTCTCTTCACTGACGAACCCGACGACACGTTTTGTCAACAACATCGTGTATGCGGCAGTCGCAGTCTTTGGCGCATTGTCAGCAGTAGGCGGAAATCTTACGGTCGGTCAGTTGTCCTGCTTCTTAAATTATGCGAGCCAGTACACGAAACCTTTTAATGAGATCTCCGGCGTCATTGCGGAACTGCAGAATGCGATCGCCTGCGCAGCGCGTGTCTTTGAACTGATAGAGACACCAACGGAGGTGCCGGAGGATGCAGACGCAGAGGTATTGGCAGATGTGAAGGGCAATGTCGATCTGGAGCACGTCTATTTTTCTTATACACAGGAGCGGCGGCTGATCGAGGACTTCAACCTGCATGTGCAGCCCGGACAGCGGATCGCGATCGTAGGTCCGACCGGCTGCGGCAAGACGACGCTCATCAATCTGCTCATGCGTTTTTATGATGTGAAGGACGGTTCTATCCGTGTAGACGGTACGGATATCCGGCATGTGACGAGAGAGAGCCTGCGGGAAGGCTACGGCATGGTATTGCAGGAAACGTGGCTGCACTCCGGTACGATCCGGGAAAATATCTGCATGGGCAAGCCGGATGCAACGGATGAGGAGATCATAGCAGCAGCGAAGGCGAGCCATTGCCATAGCTTTATCAAACGGCTGCCGCAGGGTTATGACACACCGATGGGTGAGGATGGCAGTGGTCTGTCACAGGGACAGAAGCAGCTGCTTTGCATTGCACGTGTGATGTTATGCCTGCCGCCGATGCTGATCCTCGATGAGGCAACGAGTTCGATCGATACACGTACCGAGCTCAAGATTCAGAATGCATTTGCAACGATGATGAAGGGACGGACGAGCTTTATCGTAGCGCACCGGTTGTCAACGATTCAGAGCGCGGATGTCATTCTCGTCATGAAGGACGGACATATCATCGAGCAGGGCAATCATGCGCAGCTGCTTGCGGCTGACGGATTTTACGCAAAACTGTATAACAGCCAGTTTGCACATTGACAGAGTAAGATATGGGATTCACGGATAGAATCGGATGGCATATCATAAATATATAGTTACGATACGCTGCTGTTGCGCAGTCGGGCTGGTGGGTATTTCATATTTACAAATACAGACAAGATTGTTATAATAGTCTGAAATGATGGGTTTTTGTGCGCGATTATCTTGACAAACCTACGGGATGCCACTATAATAACGAGGTTTGTAAACAGATAGATCTAAGCCAGATATAAAAATAGATATGAAAAATTGCAGAGGTGCAAGATGGAACAATATGTGATCAAGGGAGGAAACCCCTTAGTAGGAGAGGTAGAGATAGGCGGAGCGAAAAATGCGGCATTGGCAATCCTTGCGGCATCGATCATGACGGATGAGACGGTGACGATTGAGAATCTGCCGGATGTCCGTGATATTAACGTGATGCTCGGTGCGATCCGTGATATCGGAGCTGTTGTGGACAGAGTCGATGCACATACGGTGCGCATCAACGGCAGTACGATCAGCGATATGAGCGTTGATTATGAATATATCAAAAAGATCCGTGCATCCTATTACCTGCTGGGTGCATTGCTTGGTAAATATAAGAAGGCCGAGGTTGCACTGCCCGGTGGCTGTGATATCGGCAGCCGTCCGATCGATCTGCATCTGAAGGGATTCCGTGCGCTGGGTGCGCAGGTAGATATTCAGCATGGACTGATCGCCGCCAGCGCATCACATCTGCAGGGAACACATGTATACTTAGATAAAGTATCTGTCGGAGCTACGATCAACATTATGATGGCAGCAGCGATGGCAGAGGGAAAGACGATCATAGAAAACGCCGCAAAAGAGCCGCATGTCGTGGATGTTGCGAACTTCTTAAACAGCATGGGAGCCGGTATCCGTGGCGCTGGAACAGATGTGATCCGTATCGTCGGAGTGGAAAAACTGCACAAGACAGAGTATTCGATCATTCCGGATCAGATCGAGGCAGGCACATTTATGTTTGCAGCGGCAGCTACCCGCGGTGATGTCACCGTAAAGAACGTGATTCCGAAGCATCTGGAGGCTACGACTGCAAAGCTGCTGGAGGTTGGATGTGAAGTCGAAGAGTTTGATGATGCGGTGCGCGTCGTATGTGCCAAGCCGATGCACCATACGCAGGTGACGACACTTCCCTATCCGGGATTCCCGACCGATATGCAGCCGCAGATGTCCGTGATCCTCGGTATCGCGGAAGGCACGAGTACCGTGACGGAGAGCATTTTTGAAAATCGTTTCAAATATGTTGACGAACTCACCCGTATGGGTGCCAATATCAAGGTGGAGAGCAATATCGCGATCATCGCCGGTGTGCCGAAGTATACCGGAGCGAGAGTCAGTGCACCGGATCTGAGAGCCGGCGCAGCGCTGGTGATCGCAGGCCTTGCGGCAGAAGGTATCACGATTGTGGATGATATTTATTATATCGAGCGCGGATATGAGCATTTTGAGGAAAAATTAGCGAGTCTCGGTGCACAGATCGAAAAGGTCAGCTCAGAGAAAGAGATCCAGAAGTTCAAGCTGAAGGTATCATAAAACATAACATGACATGTAAAAACCCTGTGGCAGATGCCGCAGGGCTTTTTTTACATAAATTCAATTATATGATCGACTGGATATACAGAGGAGACGTTGCCAGATCAATGCAGGAACCGTCATCTAACTGTACGAGCGGCGTCGACAGGGAATTCTGGTTTAACAGAATGATCTTGGCAGCCTGTCCGTCACTGAGGATCACGCGGTTATTCTGATAAGTGGTCGCGATGTGCTTCAGGAATGTGAGCAGATATTCAGTCTTATATTTCTGATATCCATCGCGCTCGAATTCGCGGATTACCTGGAACGGACAGAGCGGAGCTCTGTATTTACGCGCTGCGGTCATTGCATCATAGACGTCTGCGATCGCTATGACCATCGCAAAATCATCCAGCATGATCTCGTCCGCCTTCATCGGATAACCGCTGCCGTCGCACCGCTCATGGTGCTGGAGGGCGGCTTTTTTGATGCGGGAATCGATCTTTAAGTCGCGGATCAGCTCATAGCCTGCGCGCGGATGCCAGCGGATCTGTTCAAATTCCTCATCCGTCAGTTTTCCTTCTTTATTCAGGATCTCAGGCGGGATCGTGATCTTGCCGATATCATGCAGCAAGCCGGCGATCACCAGATTGTCGAGATCGGAAGGACTCCATTTGAGCCATTTTCCGAGAATCCGTGAGATCATCGCGACATTCAGGGAATGTCCGTATACGCTGTCATCACTGGAACGCAGATTGTGCAGCATATCGAAATACTGGATCACGGTCTGCCCCGGTGTGATCAGTGACTTGACACTGTTCAGCAGCGTATCGAATTCGATCGGACGGTTGTTGTATACAAATCCCTCCAGTTGGTGCTTCAATGTCTCTGTCACGAGCGTAGAGTGCAGGGAATATTCCTGAAATGTCTTGCTGCGCTTTACTTTCTGTGAATAAGCAACCTCATCCTTGGGTGTGGATTTCACGGAGCTTTGTGTAGAGGGAGCTACTGTCTGTCCTGTTTGTGCACCGGCAAGCTTCTGATTCATCGCAGCCTGCAGTGCAGCCTGAATTTCCTCCTCTGTTAACACCGAAGCTTCATCTATGCATGAGAATGCAATACCATAAAACTCCATACGGGAAATCAACTGTTTGGTTAAGGTCGTTCCGGCAGGGATTAATTCCTGCCCTCGTTTGGTTGTCACGGGCGCGGCTGTGACCATGCCCGGTTTTAAATCCTTTGTTAGTATCTTCTCCATAATTTTATTATGTGTATAAAATGAAAGTTTGTCAATAAACAGATTCCAGAAAGTGCAAAAATTGTGCTATACTTATAATAATATCTCAACTAGGGGGATTTTACTATGGATAACAGGGGATTGCAGCATCGAAAATGGGTAATCGTGGATGTACTTGTCCTGATCTGTCTGATCGCGGGTTTTATAGGGACTTATTTTTACACCGATTACCTGAATGAGCATGAGATGATCTGTACGGATCAGAGTGCGCCGGGCAGACTGCGTGTAAGCACAGAGGTGGAAAAAAGCTGGTCTGAGCGCTGGAGCGGATACGCGAACGGTATCCAGTATAAGGTGACCATGGAAAATCTGACAAAAATGGCACTGCATGATTGGACCTTGACGCTGGAGCTGCCAGAGGGCTGTGCGATAGACAGCTACTGGAACGGTGAGTTCGTGATGGCGGGAAATACGCTGATGGTCACGCCAGAGGATTATAATACCGTGATAGAGCCGGGACATGAGAGGGATGTCGGCTTTGTGCTCTGCACGAATGAAACGGATAATATATTAGCGTATAAGCTGCAGGTATACCGGATGGTGCAGATGAAGGATCTGGACGTGTTCCGGCTGCTGGTGGCATTGGCAGGTATTTATCTGGTGGTAAATGTGACCTCTCTGTTTTTTATCGTCAAGACCAGACGTCTTGCGATACAAAGACAGCAGTATCAGGATATCGTTAATGAGAGTTTTTTAACATTTGCGGGAATGATCGATGCCAAGGATCCGTATACGCAGGGTCATTCACAGCGCGTGGCGATCTATGCGCGTGAGATGGCAAAGCGCATGGGGCTCTCGCAGGAGCAGCAGCAGAATGTATTTTATGTGGCGTTGCTGCATGATATCGGCAAGATCGGTGTGCCGGATGCCGTATTAAAAAAGGCAGGACAGCTCAACGTGGATGAGCGGCAGATGATCGAGCAGCATGTTCAGGTCGGCGGAGATATCCTGAAGAATTTCTCGGCGATCAAGGATATAGAGGCAGGCGCGCGCTTTCATCATGAACGCTATGATGGGACAGGCTATGTGAGCAATCTGGTCGGAAAGGAGATCCCGCTCGTTGCCCGCATTATCTGCGTGGCAGATGCGTTTGATGCCATGACGAGTATGCGCTGTTACCGGCCGAGGCTGCCGATGAGTAAGGTGATCGATGAACTGAAAGGCTGTTCCGGTACGCAGTTTGATCCGGATCTGGTGCCGTATATGCTGCAGATGATCGAGGATGGGACGGTTCCGGTCGAACTCAGCAAAGAAGAATTGTTCCGTGTGCTCGTGCAAAATAACTGTTGACTTTCCTAATTAAATAGAGTATGGTATAGGCAAACAATATCCCTTATTCAGAGTGATGGAGATACATAGGATCTGTGAAGTCACGGCAACCCCGGTTTCGGAAGGTGCCAACCTGAGCGAGTAATCGAACAATAAGAGGATCTGATATTGCAATCAATCCGCTTGTTTTCCGAAATGAGCGGATTTTTGTTTTGCAAAAAATGAAAAAAGTCAGAATGAATCATTCAAAGGAGGAAACAATGGAGAAATTATTATTTACGTCCGAGTCAGTGACAGAAGGACATCCCGATAAAGTCTGTGATGCCGTTTCTGATGCGATTCTGGATGCGTGCATGGCAGAAGACCCGATGAGCCGCGTAGCATGTGAGACCGCATGCTGTACCGGATTTGTACTGGTGACTGGAGAGATCACCACACAGGCGAAGCTCGATATTCCAGCGATCGTCCGTAAGACGGTCAACGAGATCGGCTACAACGATGCCAAGACCGGATTTGACGGCAATACCTGTGCAGTCATGGTAGCACTGGATCAGCAGTCAGCAGATATCGCAATGGGTGTTGACAAAGCGCTGGAGGCAAAGGCCGGAGACCTGACCGACGATCTGGATACCGGAGCGGGAGATCAGGGTATGATGTTTGGTTATGCGACCAATGAGACACCCGAATATATGCCTTATCCGATCTCGCTGGCACACAAGCTGGCATTACAGCTCACCAAGGTGCGCAAGGATGGCACACTGAAGTATCTGCGTCCGGATGGAAAGACACAGGTATCTGTAGAGTATGATGAGAACGGCAAGCCGAAGCGCTTAGAGGCAGTCGTATTATCTACCCAGCATGACGAGGATGTGACACAGGATCAGATCCACGAGGATATCAAAAAGTACGTATTCGATCCGATCCTTCCGGCTGAGTTGGTAGATGACAAGACCAAGTTTTTCATCAATCCGACCGGACGTTTCGTGATCGGTGGACCGCACGGTGACGCAGGTCTGACCGGACGTAAGATCATCGTAGATACCTATGGTGGATATGCGCGTCACGGCGGCGGAGCTTTCTCCGGAAAGGACTGCACCAAGGTGGACCGTTCCGCAGCATACGCAGCCCGTTATGTAGCAAAAAATATCGTCGCAGCAGGACTCGCAGAGCGTTGTGAGATCCAGTTGTCCTATGCGATCGGTGTGGCTGAGCCGACATCTATCATGGTAGATACCTTCGGAACCGGCAAGCTCGCTGATGACAAGCTGGTAGAACTCGTGCGTGAGAACTTTGATCTGCGCCCGGCAGGAATCATCAAGATGCTGGATCTGCGCAGACCGATCTATCGCCAGACCGCAGCATACGGTCATTTCGGCAGACCGGATCTGGATCTTCCGTGGGAAGCACTCGATAAGGTCGACGTATTAAAGAAGGCATTATAAAGAACCCGCAGTTTATGGAATTTTAAGAAATGTTTTCGTAAAAGCATGCTATAATAGGATTGATATCACACGGTATCAATCCTATTTTTATGACAGGAGCAACGATCCGATGAAACAGCGCACCAAATTGCTGATCGCATTCTGTACGATCATATTTGTACCGATTCTGCTTGTGGGAGCGGCATTTTTCAGCCTTCGCCATATACAGATGAGAGAATTGCAGGAAAATTACGGTATCGAATCCTCGGACTATACCTATCTGCTCAATACCGTTCAGCTATTGAACCGTTATACGCAGAAGAGCTATGAGACACTGCTCAAACTGGCGGATACCGATCCGGCGCAGATCGAGGATGTTGACTATCTGAAAAAGATGGATGATTCCCTAAAGGATAAGAATTCCTATCTGCTTGTGCGAAAGGGATCGGATATCTATTATCTGGACCGCGAGCGGGTGAGCAAGATCCCGGACAATCTGCCGGAATACACCGGTGAGGAACGTGATGAGGATATGGGTGTATATATGGATAGTGAAGATCATGCGCTGATCAAGCAGGTGGATTTTCAGTTTTCCGACGGTACACCGGGTACGGCGTTTATTATCAGTAATGCACAGGAGATCATACCGGAACTGAAGCGTATGATTATTGATATGTCGGTGTCGGTCGTATTGATCCTGATCTTTACGGCAAGTATGCTGGCGATCTGGATCTACAGCGGCATGATCAATCCGATCCGCAAGCTGCAGATCGCGACGAAAAATATCATGGAAGACAATCTCGACTTTACGATCGAGGCAGAGACGAATGATGAGATCGGCGAGCTGTGCCAGAATTTTGAGGAGATGCGAAAAAGGCTCAAGGAATATTCGGAGGAGCGGCTGAATAACGAACGGCAGAACCGCGAGCTGATCAGCAACATCTCACATGATCTGAAGACGCCGCTCACGGCAGTACGCGGCTATGTGGAAGGGATCATTGACGGCGTGGCCGATACACCGGAAAAGATGGATCATTATATCAAGACGATCTATAATAAGACGAACGATATGACGCGGCTGGTGAATGAGCTGACGTTGTATTCGCAGATCAACACGAACCGCATACCGTATAATTTCAATAAAATAAATGTGGCGGACTATTTTCACGACTGTGTTGAAGATCTGGCGATCGAGCTGGAATCGAAAAACGTATCGCTGCAGTATATGAATTATGTGTCGGATGATACGATCATCATTGCAGATCCGGAGCAGCTCGGACGTGTGATCAACAATATCATTAGCAATACGATCAAATATCTGGACAAGCCGAAGGGATTCATCTATATCCGTATCAAGGATGTCGGAGATTTTATCCAGGTCGAGATCGAGGATAACGGGCGAGGGATCTCGGCGCGTGATCTGCCGTATATTTTTGACCGGTTTTACCGCGCGGATGCATCCAGAAATTCAGCGACGGGCGGCAGCGGTATCGGGCTGTCGATCGTAAAGAAGATCATAGAGGATCACGGTGGCAAGATCTGGGCGACATCCAAGCCCGGGATCGGTACGATCATGTACTTTGTGATCCGCAAATATCAGGTGGCCGATGTGCAGCCGGAGGAGACTACGGGAGGAATGGAATGAAGAGAATACTGATCATTGAAGATGAGATCTCAATTGCAGAGCTCGAAAAGGATTATCTGGAGCTGAGCAATTTTGAGGTCGAGATAGAGGAAAACGGACGAAAGGGACTTGAACGTGCACTGGCAGAGGATTTTGATCTGTTTATTCTGGATCTCATGCTGCCGGACATGGATGGTTTTGATATCTGCCGTGAGATCCGGGACAAAAAAAATGTACCGATCCTGATGGTATCAGCCAAAAAGGATGATATTGACAAGATCCGTGGTCTGGGGCTCGGGGCGGATGATTATATCACGAAACCGTTTTCGCCGAGTGAACTGGTCGCACGCGTGAAGGCGCATCTGGCTCGTTATGACACGTTGACGGCACCGGGCGCGGCGCGCGGGACGGAGATCAAGATCCGTGGCATCCGTATTGACAAGACGGCGCGGCGTGTATGGGTCAATGATGAAGAGAAGCAATTTACGACAAAAGAGTTCGATTTACTGACGTTTCTTGCGGAAAATCCCAATCGGGTCTTTTCAAAAGAGGAATTATTTAGTACAATTTGGGAAATGGAACCTGAGGGCGATATCGCTACGGTCACAGTCCATATCAAAAAGATCCGTGAGAAGATCGAATACAACACTGCCAAACCGCAGTACATTGAAACTATATGGGGTGTAGGCTACAGATTCAAGCTGTAGAGCATGGATTTCTATGACCGGACAGATGAGGAGAGCATACGATGAAGACGATACTGGTTGTTGATGATGACAAGTTAAATTTAAATAATGCGATGAAGATCCTGTCACCGACCTATAAGGTGATTCCTGTGCCTTCGGGAAAAATGGCGCTGAATTATCTGACAAAAAATGTGCCGGATCTCATCCTGCTGGATATCCTGATGCCGGAGATGGATGGATTTGAAGTGATGCGCCAGATCCGTGCCAACGATGAATGGGCAGATGTTCCGGTGATCTTTCTGACAGCGGATGTTAGTCCTGAGACCTGTGAAAAAGGCGGCGCACTCGGCGGAGCCGGATTTATGGCGAAGCCGTTAGAGGCAGCACGGATGATCTCAGGCGTGGAGGCTGTGATCGGAAAATAGATGTAACTTCCAGTGATAGATCTTTGCTGCGTGTACATACTAGAGATATGAGCGAGCAGAGAACAAAACGGGACATTTTCAGATGGTATCGATGGATCAGACTGACAGGGATTACTCTGGCTGTATATGTTGCAATGGAATATATACTGCCGGTAGTATTCCCTTTTTGTGTCGGTTTTATGATAGCGGCAATCCTGTATCCACTCAGACGTGCGATCGAACGCAGAATGCATATCCAGCGCGAGGCGGCAGGGTATCTGGCACTGTTTGGCGGTATTTTGATCCTGCTGCTGGTTGTGTGCGTGATCGGATATGGGATTATTGCGGGAGGGGCGTATATGAGCCGGAGCCGATGGACGGATCAGCTCATCCTTCAGGGACGCACACTTTGGAATGGCTGCTGTGAGCGGCTGCACACGGTGACCGGGCGCTGGATCATGGAGCCGGAGGATTATCGTGAATTTGTGCGCGCGATCCGTGACCGAAGCATCCGGTTTGACCCGGTCAGTATTTTAGATAATTGGAAAAATGTCAGCAGCGGTACACTGCGCACGATGGCATATATTCTCGTAACACTTGTGAGCTCCCTGCTTATGCTCAACAGTTATGAACAGTTGATAGAAGATCTGGGGCATGCGATGAGTGGGTTGTTTCATGAAGGATTCGGCCGGACGGTGCGAAGTGTCGGCAGGACATATATCAAGGCACAATTGCTCATTATGGCTACGATCACGATGATCTGTATCGGCGGATTATTCGTGTCGAGGCAGCCGCGTTTCTGGCTGATTGGTCTGGCGATCGGTATCTGTGATGCACTGCCCTTTCTGGGGACAGGCATCTGTTTTCTGCCGTGGGCATTGTGGCGTTTTTTGACGGGACGCTATGCGACGGGCGTGTGGTTTGTCGTGCTGTATGTGGTGACGAGTTTTACCAGACAGGCGATGGAACCGCGTCTGATCGGCAGGAAGATAGGTGTACCGCCGCTGGCAGTACTTGTCAGCATCTATGTAGGGGTAAAAGTATATTCGAGAGGCGGCTTTTTGCTGGGACCGGTCAGTGCATTCCTGATCTGGCAGATCTACAGCGGGAGAGCCGCCGAGGAGGACGCATATGCGAATGACAATGAGACAGGTGGAACGGATGATCGTGTATGAGGACGAGGAGGTCCTGGTCGTGCATAAACCGCCGTTTGTGGCTGTAGAGACGAAAAATGTCAGGCAGCAGGATCTGATCAGTCTGCTCACCAACCGGCGGGCGGCAAAAGGTGATCCGGGCATGATCTATCCGGTTCACCGTCTTGACCAGCCGGTAGAGGGGCTGCTGGTGCTCGCCAAGACGAAGCAGGCGGCAGCGCAGCTTGGCAGATCGATGGCAGAACAGGAATTTTCAAAGGAATATTATGCCGTTGTGCAGGGGGTGACGGAAGACAGCGGTACATTGGTACATATGCTGCAAAAGGATGGGCGCGCGAATACGTCATCAGTTGTCCCAGCAGGGGATGCAGCCGGAGCAGCCGTGGCAAAAGAGGCGCGTCTGTCATATGAGCGGCTGGCAGTAAAGGATGAAAAAAGCCTGCTCCGTATCGTATTGGATACGGGCAGGCATCATCAGATCCGTGTACAGTTCGCCGCGATCGGTCATCCGCTTTTGGGGGATGCCAAGTACGGAGCGGCACCGGTGTCTGCGGACAGACAGCCGCTCGCACTCTGTAGCAGCAGGCTGTGCTTTATCCATCCGAAGACCGGTGAACGGATGGAATTTCATGCGATCCCAACCGGTGCCGGTTTTGCGGAATTTGCATCTGAACTAGGTACATGATAATTATTTTGTGATCAGATCGTGATCAGTTCATAATCGGCAGATCCCAGACCGATCTCTACCGCATGTGCGATGCAGGACTTCCATTCGGTGTCGGGATGCGTCATATGGAAGTGATCGTGTCCTTCTTCGTTACCGTGTTTTTCGATGTTTTCGCCGAGGATACTTTCCTTGATCGGTGTCTGGGCATTGCACAGGTCGGCGCATGCCTGATCGAGAGCAACCGGATCAAAGGAAGCGAGCATGCCGACATTCGGGATGATCGGGATGTCGTTCTCGGAATGACAGTCACAGTTCGGTGATACATCACAGATCAGCGAAATGTGGAAACACGGGCGGTTCTGGCAGACAGCCAGTGAATACTCTGCCATCTTATAATTGAGCATTGCGATCGAATCACTGAAATCAGCTTCGATGGCATCTTTCGGGCATACAGCGAGGCATCTGCCGCAGCCGACACATTTCTCATGGTCGATGGATGCTTTTTTATTGGTGATAACGGGTGCACTGTGTGCGCAGATGCGTGAGCATGCACCACAGCCGATACAGTCGTCGACTCTGGCGACGCTTGGCTTGCCGTCACAGTGCTGTTCCATCTTGCCGGCACGTGAGCCGCAGCCCATACCGATGTTTTTCAGGGTGCCGCCAAAGCCGGCCATCTCATGACCCTTGAAGTGTGTCAGGGAGATGAAGACATCGGCATCCATGATCGCATGTCCGATCTTGGCTTCTTTGACATATTTACCGTTGATGGGTACGATGGTCTCGTCTGTGCCCTTCAGGCCGTCGGCGATCAGAACGTGGCATCCGGTCAGCAGCGGGGAAAAACCATTCACATAAGCGGTATCCAGATGATCGAGGGCGTTTTTGCGGCTGCCGACATAGAGTGTGTTGCAGTCGGTCAGAAACGGCTTGCCGCCGCGCTCTTTGACGTAGTCGGCTACGACCTTGGCGTAGTTCGGACGCAGGAAGGACAGGTTGCCGTATTCGCCGAAATGGATCTTGATCGCGGCATATTTATCCTGCAGATCGATCTGCTCAAAGCCGGCGCTGCGCATGAGGCGGTGGAGCTTCTGCAGAAGGTTCTCGTGGTCATTTGTCTTAAATGTAGTAAAATAAACAGGCGATTGTGCCATTGTGTGTACCTCCTAAACATTACAAACCCATTCATGTTATGTTGTGAAGTGAGGACGCAGCTCCCGCAAGCAGTCTGCCTTTTGCTTTATTGCACGAAGCATTCCGATGAGCCTTAGAAAACCCAACTCGTGTTCAGCAAAGGCTTCCACGAGCCACAAGTCTCATCTCCATCGTGCAAAGGCAGCAAAATCAGACAATGACTTGCTCGCGCTGCTTACGTTATCTTGCAGCATGCATGGTTCGTGAACATAGTAGAATAGATTTGATTGATAATTAGCTATAAGTTTAGCGCACGGAATCAAAAAATACAAGATTTGCCCGAAAATTGTTGAGAAAATTAATCGGGAAAATAATTGGAGGATACGTTGCCATAGATTAGCAGTGACATGATATTTGAAAGGGGAAATATGAAAATACAATTATCAGAACATTTTACGTATAAGAAACTGCTGACGTTCGTCTTTCCATCGATCGTGATGATGATCTTTACGTCTATTTATAGTGTCGTGGATGGTTTATTCGTGTCTAATTATGTCGGCAAGACAGCCCTCGCGGCGATCAATCTGATCCTGCCGTTTATGATGGGGATCTCGGCGCTCGGATTCATGCTCGGGACCGGCGGCAGTGCGATCGTGGGAAAGACACTCGGTGAGGGAAAACATGAGAAGGCAAATGAATATTTTTCCATGCTGGTCTACGTGACGGCAGTGCTGGGTATCGCATTGACGCTGCTCGGAGAACTTTTCGTTCCGGTAGTGGCACGGGCACTCGGTGCAGAGGGAGAATTACTGAGCAACTGTATCCTCTATGGCAGACTGACGCTGGTATCCATGCCTGCTTTTATGCTGCAGAACGTATTCCAGAGCTTTTTTGTGACCGCAGAGAAGCCCAAACTCGGACTGGGCGTGATCGTCACGGCGGGTGTGACCAATATGGTGCTGGATCTGCTCTTTGTCGGTATCTTTGGCTGGGGACTCGCCGGAGCCGGGATCGCGACCGTGTGTGGAGAATTTATCGGCGGATTATTCCCGATCCTGTATTTCGGCAGGCGCAATTCGAGTCTGCTGCGGCTGGGCAGAACACATTTTGACGGACATGTATTACTCAAAACCTGTGTGAACGGATCATCCGAACTCATGACCAATATATCCAGCTCGATCGTCAATGCATTGTACAATATGCAGCTTCTCGCGATGGCAGGGGAGAACGGAGTTGCGGCTTACAGTACGATCATGTACGTGAACTTCGTGTTCATCTCGATCTTTTTAGGCTATTCGATCGGAGGTGCGCCGATCGTGAGCTTCCATTATGGTGCGGGCAACGAAGATGAGCTGCAGAGCCTGTTTGGAAAGAGCCTGAAGATGATCGGCGTGTGGGGCTGTGGCCTGACAGTGGCCGCGCAGTTGTTGGCATACCCGGCCTCGAAGCTGTTCGTCGGATACGACAGCGAACTACTTGCGATGACCGAACAGGGATTTCGGATCTTCTGTCTTGTGTATCTGGTCAATGGATTTAATATATTCGGATCATCGTTTTTTACGGCGCTCAACAATGGCGTAGTGTCGGCAGTCATCTCATTTTTGCGGACGCTCGTCTTTCAGGTCGGAGCAGTGCTCCTGTTGCCGCGGATCTTTGACATGAACGGGATCTGGAGTGCGGTCGTGGTCGCAGAGCTTCTGACATTGTGTGTGACGATCACGTTCTTCGTGAAATGCAGGAAAAAGTACCACTATGCATAATTTGGTGCATGGCAGATCTTATTAGTAAGGAGACATCATATGGGAAGTGTATTGGGACTGATAATCATGGGTTTAGGTGTAGTGGCACTGGTTGTGGCAATTTCTTTTTCAGCAGTGGCAAGGTCAGGTCGGAAACTGAACGGACAGACAACTGGGCGGATTGAGGATATCAGTTATTATCCGGAAGGGTTTAACAAAAATCATGGCGTCGAGGATAAGGCGAGTTCATTCTACAGCGATAATCTGCATCAGCATGTAGCAGCTTTGGTGTTTACATACTGCGTAGATGGTGCCGTATATCGCAGAGCTACAAACTATTTGATGAATGACGGGGCTGCAAGGAAAAAGATTGGAGAGCCATGTGTCGTGAGGTATGATACTGTCAATCCGGAGAAAGCCACTATTGCAAAGGGTAAAACGTATGTAACAGTGGCGCGGGTAATGTATGCAGTTGCCATGTTACTCTTTATTATAGGCATTATCATAAGCATGTGGACATTTTTGTAGGATTTTTTAACGAGGAGAAAAAGAACATGAAAAGAATCCTTGTATTTTTACTGATATGCAGTTCCCTTGGTATCACGGGCTGCGAAAGAATGCCTTCCGCGGAACAGCAGGTGGGCATGGAAGAAAACCATGCAAATCTGACACCGGAGAAGAAGGATTTTTTATCTGCGATATCAATGGATGAGGAACGTGTACAGGAAGGCAAATTGTATGAGTGGCAGAAAGAGGTGCTGCGCCAGTATGATTATGCAATGGCATATTTGGGGCGAAAATATCCGTCTCATAGCTTTTATTTCACAGGTTGCAATCCTGCGGGTAAAAATGAGAGTTTTTCAACCTTTTGGTTCACGGCAGATGGAGGTACAGACAGCTATGAGCTATATCTATACACAGAGGCGGACGGAGACTATAACTGCGAGGACAATTATTATGGAGAATTGATCGAAGATAGTTACAATGATGCGTTATTGTCTCTGTTAGAAGAGCGTGTGCCTGAGTGTATCGGTGTTGCCTGTGATTTCAATACGGTGCAGGGAGAGGCATTTGGAGAACAACTTACCGGGCAGGAAATATTGGACGGAGATTATGGGATTTCTAACACGACATGTATATATGCAGTTCAGCCTGATGCAGCAAAAGCGCAAACGCTCGCTAAAAAACTGGGAAGCGTAATCAACGAGCAGGGAATATATGGCAGCTATTACATAGAGATACTGGATTCTGAGCCGGATGATACCTATTCCGGGGATGAGCTGAGGGCCTATGTACAGGCAAAAGATAGTCAGGATATCGTATTGGAATGGCAGCTCACGTATTTTAATTGAATTACAAACATTGTCATGCATTTCTTTCCCTGCTTTTGTTGACTTTTTCTCCGTACTTGTGTCTAATATAATTAAAACCGTAAAAATGAACAGCAGAAAGTTCTGCCCAATCTCTGGATCAGAACGTATATGTTTACAGCAGCCACATGTACCTGCCTGGGCTGAAATTAAATAAGACCTATTCTGCTGTGATCGATGTTCCGTTTGGGGACTGGGCGGTTGGCAGCTACGGCAATGGTGCTACTGTTGTGGATGATTATATCGGCCGCGCCGGTGATACACGAAAGGCTTCTTAACTCATAGTTCTCTTTCTCTCTGAAAGCCCCACCCGGCATAACACCGGATGGGGCTTTCCATTTCCATCAATTCTTAAAAGAAAAGTGGCTGCCTTTTTTTAATCTGTTGATCCCTTCAATAAATTAGGATTAACGTTTTTTAATTTTTCTTTTGTTTGATTTTTTAACAGTATTTGCATTTGAGTTATTGCCATTTCATGTAATTTTTTAAATCGCTCATTTTGTGAAAGACCTTCTTTTATTAGTTCAGCGTTCTGACTCTCCATATTTACCAAAATAATCAATTCTTCGGCTGAGGCATAGTCTCTAATATTTTCACCCTTTTGTGCCTCAACGGGATGTTCATCTCTCCATTCTCTTGCCTTCTTACCAAAAAGAGCAACATTTAACATATCTGCTTCATCGGCAAATGTATAGCCCTTTTCAATTGATGTCAATTCATCGGTAATTAGATATTTCTGAACGGCATCAGTATGTATATGATAATTAATCTTAGATAAAGCCCTCTTTTCGTCCCAACCAATAGCCTTGCGCTCAGCCTCATCTTTTTTGAGACGTTGATAATCTTTTATGATATATAGTTTGAATTCAGGCGAAATCCATGAAGCAAATTCAAATGCTATGTCGGAATGTGCGTAAGTTCCTCCATATCTACCAGATTTTGACACAATACCGATAGCATTTGTTGATTTAATCCATTTTTGTGGAGAAATCGTAAAGGCATTATCACCTGATGAATTTCTAAACCCCTCGAATTCGAGGAGTTTAAAATCTGGATTGTGTAATTGTTCCCATAAGCCTAGATAATCTAATGTGTTTCTATTTCTTAACCAATTTGAAATTACACCAGCCGCATCTTCTTGATTTTTGTATCTTGCAATATCTGTTAAGCTTATATATGCGGATTCATCTGTAATGTTTCCTATTATACCTATTTCTACTCCATTAGCATTAATCGTTGTTGTTGGTGCCATTTTTGATATCCTCCTTATTCTGCATTTTTGTCTCAAGAATCTTTGGATGATAGTAGGTGAAAAGTCTACTATATCGGGATTTATTTATTGAATGAAGATGTTTCTCTATAATAACTATGTCATATGAGGCATTGATTGCTCTTATCGCATTTTGTGGTGGGGTAGGATATAAGCTCGGAAGAGATATACAAAAAGCAAAAAAGTAACTGTCCTCGGCCAAGGAATTACAGTTACTTTTTTAGATAACAATTAATTTCAGAGCAACCGTCTTGCTTCACGGTAGCACCTTTTATTGTTATTATAGCAGAAAAAGCAGATTTGTCAAATCCATGCAAAAATGCATCTGAAAATCCAACAATTAAGGTTGACAAGCGGCATCAAACGGTTATAAAATAAGAAGCCGACAGCAATCGGTCAATTGTATATCATATAAAATTGCATCGAAGAGGAATAGTACAAAACAGATGTGCCTTACAGAGAGGAGATCCCGTGAATGCATCATGGGCTGAGAGATCTTCGGAAACGGGTTTTGGAACCTGCCTTGGAGCATCATGCGAGCCGTATGATCAGTGGTGAAGCATGACGTAGTGTCTGCGTTAAAGACAACAGAGTGTATGGATGTGACGATGCCCGCCGGATATGGACACGGCAGCCGCACATGCATGAATGAGGGTGGTACCGCCGAGCAGATCGGTCCCTGTAGGGATCTGTCTGTCCGGCGTTTTTTAATTTTGATAGGAATTTCCTATCAAATCATTGTTTTATAAAAAAATACAAACAGTACAACATAAAAAGGAGAAAAGTCATGGCAAAAGAAAAGAAATTGGTAGAGCAGATTACCTCGATGGACGAGGATTTTGCACAGTGGTACACAGACGTTGTCAAGAAGGCAGAGCTGATCGACTACTCATCCGTAAAGGGATGTATGATCATCAAGCCGGCGGGCTATGCGATCTGGGAGAATATCCAGAAGGAGCTGGATCGCCGTTTTAAGGAGACCGGTGTAGAGAACGTATACATGCCGCTGTTTATTCCGGAGAGCCTGTTAGAGAAGGAAAAGGATCATGTCGAGGGATTTGCCCCCGAAGTAGCATGGGTGACCCACGGTGGACTGCAGCCGCTGCAGGAGCGCCTGTGCGTACGTCCGACCTCAGAGACACTGTTCTGTGATTTTTATAAGAACCTGATCCATTCATATCGTGATCTGCCCAAGAACTACAATCAGTGGTGTTCCGTTGTCCGCTGGGAGAAGGAGACGAGACCGTTCCTGCGTTCCCGCGAGTTCCTGTGGCAGGAGGGACATACGATCCATGCGAC
>JBNMHW010000002.1:0-72821 GCA_050872965.1 bacterium
AACTCTTCGTTCCAAGCCTGGATGTTTAATACCTTTCCTTCGTCTGCTGCGGGCTCTGCATCTGCGGTATCGTCTGCTGCAGGCTCCTCTGCGTCTGCGCTGTCATCTGCTGCAGGCTCCTCTGTCTGAGTGTCATCTGCTACAGGCTCCTCTGCCTTGCTTCCACAACCTGCTAACATGGTTGCTACCATTGTGGTTGCCAGTAATGCGCTGATTACTTTCTTTTTCATTTCTGATATCCTCCTTTATCTCGTGAGCCGCTGTTTCCTATCCACCGCTCACCGGCTGATCTGTACACGTCTCACGTCTTATATGCATGTATTATAATCACCACCCCTGATTTGTTATATTATATTTGCCATTGAAAATATCAGATTCATGACCTACTTAACAAAATTCACTCGTTTAAGGTCATGCTTTTGATATTTTTGGCACCTATTTGGTTTTTTCCACAGATATCTTCCTATATAATGCAGACATAAAACAACAGGAAGGAGTTCTACAATTGAAACCGATACAGTTTACAGACACAGATGGTAGTTTTTGTATAAAAAATCCCGAAAATACAAGTTATCTCTACTTTCCGCTCGCTTCGGAAGCCGGACTGAAAAGTGCCGTCACACCGAATCTCGGCGGCGATTCCAAGATCAGCCAGGTCGCATTCCTATTAGAGCCGACCAGTTCTGAAAACCTTCATAATAACCGCTCGACCAGAAATTTCTGGTGCGTGGTCGACGATTCGCAGGTCTACTCCGCTACCGGAGCCTCTGCCGCGCAGGAAGCAGCCAGATTCACCTCGGAACAGGATGAGAGCGAATTGCACGCCGGCCTGATGTGGCACACGTTAAAACGTACGTCACACTCCATCGGACTGACTTCGGAGATCACATCATTTATACCGAACGATGATACCGTAGAGGTCATGTACGTTACATTGAAAAATATCTCTGACCGGCCAATGACGCTCACCGCATATGCCGCAATCCCGATCTACGGCAGAAGTGCCGATAATCTGCGTGACCACCGTCATGTGACATCCCTGCTCCACCGGATCCGGACACACGCAAACGGTATCACGGTATGCCCGACCATGTCCTTTGACGAACGCGGGCACCAGACAAATGAGCGTGTCTACTATGTACTCGGTGCTTCCGGAGACGGCACTGCTCCCACCGGATTCTTCCCGACTGTGGAATCATTTCTCGGGGAGGGAGGTACTTACACCCATCCGCGCGCTGTCTATGAACAGCGCACCGGATGCCCTACAGGCACTGACGCAGCCGGCAAGGAAGCAATGGGCGCGATGGTATTTCCACGGATCACACTCGCCCCCGGCGGGACGAGCGACTACATCATCCTGCTCGGCACTGACACCGACGGCAGCGGCATCACTTCTATATATAAGAAATATGCCACGACAGAGCTCGCTCTTCAGGCGCTCGCTGACACAAGAGAATACTGGAAAAAAGAAGTCAATGTCTCGTTCCATACGGGAGATGCCGATTTTGACCGGTTCATGAAATGGGTCAGCTTCCAGCCGTTTTTGCGCCGGTTGTTTGGCTGCTCTTTTCTGCCACATCATGACTACGGCCGCGGTGGACGCGGATGGCGCGATCTGTGGCAGGACTGCCTGTCTCTGCTTCTGATGGATCCGGATCGTGTCGGCGAGATGATCGCTGCCAATTTTGGTGGTGTACGTATCGACGGCACGAACGCCACGATCATCGGTGACGGCGATGGCAATTTTATCGCAGACCGCAACGGCATCGCCCGCGTATGGATGGATCATGCGTTATGGCCGCTCATCACGACCAGGCTCTACATCGACCAGACCGGTGATATCTCTATCCTGAACCGGAAAGTATCTTATTTTAAGGATGCACAGACCGCCCGCGGCACACAGCTCGATACGCTGTGGAATGCAGATTACGGCAATCAGCAGCGTGCTACCGATGACCGGATCTATACCGGCAGCATCCTGGAGCACTTACTGATCCAACACCTGACCGCATTCTATGAGGTAGGTGATCACAACATCTACCGCCTGCGTGGCGCAGATTGGAATGATGCACTGGATATGGCCTCCAAAAACGGTGAAAGTGTCGCCTTTACCTGTGCATATGCCGGAAACCTCATCGAACTGGCCGATCTGATCTGGATGCTCGGACACACACAGGAGATTGACCGGATCGAACTGCTGGATGAGATCGCTGTCTTATTCAATGAGGATGACTCTGTACTGGATAATATCCATAAAAAACATGAGATTCTGTCTGCCTACACCAAACGCTGCCTGCACAATGTATCCGGCATGCGCACCTCATTTCCGATTGAAATGATCGCTGACAACCTCATGCAGAAGGCCAAATGGCTGACTGACCATCTGCGTCGTCAGGAATGGATCGACGGCATCGATGGAGAGGGATGGTTCAACAGCTATTATGATGATCACGGTAATCCCGTGGAAGGTTACCGGACAGATCACGTCCGCATGATGCTGACCGGACAGGTATTTGCGATCATGGGCAATGTCGCAACCGATGAACAGATCCGGCGGATCGTAAAGAGTGCTGACCATTATCTGTATCAGAAAGAGATCGGCGGTTACCGCCTGAATACCGATTTCCATGAACTCAAATTCGATATGGGACGCATGTTCGGATTTGCCTACGGCGAAAAAGAAAACGGCGCGGTATTCTCCCACATGGCTGTCATGTACGCCAACGCACTCTATCGCCGCGGCTATGCCAGAGAGGGCTGGAAAGCACTAAAATCACTTGCCGATACCGCACTTGACTTCCAAACGAGCTGTATCTATCCCGGAATTCCGGAATATTTCTGTGCAGACGGCCGTGGAATGTATCACTATTTGACAGGAGCCGCCAGCTGGTATATGCTGACTATGATCACCGAAGTATTCGGTATACACGGTGCAGCCGGAGATCTGGTACTCTGCCCCAAGCTGCTCGGTGAACAGTTTGATGCAACAGGCAGCGCTTCCGCTACGGTTACATTTGCAGGAAAACGTCTGATGATCACCTATATCAATGCCGGTCGCAAAGATTACGGCAGCTACAGTGTAACATTCGCATCCTGCGATGGGCAGGAACTGACTGTGACAGAGGATTCATGCGCAGTGATCTCCCGTGAGATGCTCTCATCTCTTTCCGATGAGCTCCATCACATCACTGTGACACTCAACTGAGTATGATTTACAGACACATATACACTACATTTACAAAGAAAGGGAAAAAGAGGGTAAACAACATGAAATACGGATATTTTGATGATGCCAATCGCGAATACGTCATTACACGGCCGGACACACCCGCTCCGTGGGTCAATTATCTGGGCTCGCCCGAGTATGGCGCGATCATCTCCAACAATGCCGGCGGATACAGCTTCGCCAAATCCGGTGCAAACGGACGTATCCTTCGCTATGTATTCAACAACTTTGACCAGCCCGGCCGCTATATCTATATCAGGGATAACGCCACCAAAGATTACTGGTCTGCTTCCTGGCAGCCGGTCGGCAAAGACCTGGGCAGCTACAAAAACGAATGCCGCCACGGTATCGGATATACAAAAATGTCTGCTGACTACGCGGATATCCACTCCGAGACCAGCTATTATGTACCAAACGGCAAGACCTATGAGGTATGGGCAGTCACTGTGACAAACAACGCAAAACAGACACGCGAGCTGACACTGACCGGTTATGCAGAATTTACCAATCACAGCAACTATGAGCAGGATCAGGTCAACCTGCAGTATTCACTGTTTATCAGCAGAACACAGTTTGACGGCAACCGTATCACCCAGAAGCTTCACGGCAATCTCGACGCACTCGAAGCCGATGAGCAGGTCGATAACAAAGACGTCACTGAGCGTTTCTTCGGACTGGCAGGCACTGATGTTGCCTCTTACTGCGGCGATAAAGAATGCTTCCTCGGCAGATATCACGGTTACGGCGATCCGCAGGGCGTAACAAACGGAGATCTCGGCAATATGACCAGCTACAACGAGAATTCCTGCGGTGCATTATCTACCGTTATCACACTGGCTCCCGGTGAGAGCAAAACGGTCGCATTTTTACTCGGCATGAAATATTCCGCAGAGGCAGCCGCGATCATTGATCGTTACGCGGATCCGGCCAAAGTCGTAGAAAGCGAGATCTTTGACCTGAAAAATGACTGGTATCAGAAGCTGGACAATCTGCAGGTACAGACATCCAGCCCCGAATTCAATACGATGATCAATACATGGAATGCCTATAACTGCTTTATGACCTTTATCTGGTCACGTGCCGCATCCTTCATCTACTGTGGTCTGCGAAACGGCTATGGCTATCGTGATACAGTACAGGATATCCAGGGTGTCATTCACCTCGCACCTGAGATGGCAGTCGAGAAGATCCGTTTCATGCTGTCCGCTCAGGTCGACAACGGCGGCGGACTTCCGCTCGTGAAGTTCACACACAACCCCGGTCACGAGGATACACCGGATGACGCTTCCTATGTCAAGGAGACCGGCCATCCCGCTTACCGTGCCGATGATGCACTGTGGCTGTTCCCTACGGTCTACAAATATGTAGCCGAGACCGGTGACACCGCATTTTTGGATGAAGTGATCCCGTTCGCAAACAAGGATTCCGGTTCTGTATATGAGCATCTGAAACGTGCGATCGGATTTTCCTTAGACCACCTCGGCCCGCATGACATGCCCGCCGGACTGTACGCCGACTGGAATGACTGTCTGCGTCTGGGCGCAAACGGTGAATCTTCCTTCGTTGCGATGCAGTTCTACTATGCACTGATCATCATCCGGCGCTTTGCCGAGCAGAAAAATGATACCGAATACATTTCCTATCTTGATCAGCAGATCGCAGAGACCTCAGAAAAGATCCAGCGCCTGTGCTGGGATAACGACCGTTTTATCCGCGGATTTACTGAGGCCGGTGAGCGTATCGGTGCGGCCACAGATCCCGAGGCTAATATGTGGCTGAACCCGCAGAGCTGGTCCATCATCAGCGGACTGGCGACCCCTGAGCAGGCCGAGACTGCATTAAACAATGTGTATGAACGCCTGAACACCGCATACGGCGCGATCCTGATGGATCCTCCGTACCACGCACATGCCTTTGACGGTGCGCTGGCTGTCATCTACAATCAGGGAACCAAAGAGAACGCCGGTATTTTTTCCCAGTCCCAGGGCTGGCTGATCCTCGCCGAAGCACTCTGCGGACACGGCGACCGTGCATTTACATACTTTATGGAAAATGCTCCTGCTGCGCAGAATGACCGCGCTGAGATCCGCCATCTGGAGCCGTACTGCTACGGTCAGTTCACAGAAGGCAAAGCGAGTGAACATTTTGGACGTTCCCACGTACACTGGCTGACCGGAACCGCTTCCACCGTAATGGTCGGCTGTGTCGAAGGTATTCTCGGCATGCGCCCCGATCTGAACGGTATCCGCATCGCTCCGTCTATCCCGAAGGAATGGGATGGTCTGGTGATCGATAAGAACTTCCGCGGCAGACATCTGCACATCGTTGTGAAGAATCCGGATAAAAAAGAATCCGGCTTTACGAATCTGGTCTTAAACGGAACGGTATTGAAAGACAATTACATTCCTGCGGAGCTTCTCGCAGAAGAAAACGAGATCGAACTTACGTTATAAAATTCTATATACGAAAAACGCAGCAGATGACATCACTCTGCTGCGTTTTTATTGTCTTTTTTGTTATCCATAGGATCTTTGTCCGTCTCCCACTGAACCATATAATACTCATCGCGGTACTTTTTCGGTGTCATACCGACCGATTCACGAAACTGCTGGATAAAATGACTCTGCGACGAGAAGGACAGACGGTTTGCAATATCGATCATTGAATAATCACTATAGCGCAGCAGATTTTTAGCTACGCTGATCTTCTGCTCCCGGATATACGCACTGACCGATGTTCCTGTCTGCCTTTTGAACAGACGGGACAGATACCCCGCTGACACGCCCAGTTCATCTGCCAGATCTTCGATCGTGATCCGCTCCTTGATGTGCGAATAGATATATTCCTTGCAGGCATTGATATGCTTGGAATTCGTATCTGATCGCGAATACCGGCGCATCTTCTCCGCATAATCGATCACCATCTCATCATGCAGACTCCTCACACCCTCTTCCGTGTAGATATCATCCAACTTCTGTATATAAAAATCGCTCAGCCGGAATGCCTGTTCCAGTTCCATGCCATTCTGTTTGCAGATCCTGGTGATCATCGCCGTCGTGATGACAAAATGATATTTCAGATTGGTCACCGGATTGCGCGATAGGATACCCACGCCATCGCGCTCCACAAAACGCTGCTGCGCGCAGTTTTTCCTGACTGCCTCCACATTTCCGCTCGCTACCGCCTGATAAAACAGCAGCTCCTCCGTTGCTGCGCGATGTTCGACTTCGTCGATATCATCGCCCGCTTCATAGAGGAGCCACTCGTTCTGATAACTCATTAAGCTTTTTTCTTACGTGCCATGATCACACTCTGTACGACCAGGAAGATACATAACATTGCTGCTACGGTGATTCCTGTCCACCAAGCCTGATCAAGACCTGCGGAAGATACGATATTCTGAATGGTGCTAAGGGAGAGAACACCAAAGAATGTACCGATGATATTTCCGACACCGCCGGTCAGCATCGTTCCACCGATGATGGAGGAAGCGATCGCGTTCATTTCCATTCCGCTCGCATGAGACGGAGAACCGGATCCTACATGAAGGAAGTATACATATCCGCCGATACCTGCCAATACGCTACAGATCAGATGTGCGAGGAATCTGGTACGCTTTACGTTGATACCGAGCATCAGGGCACTCTGCTGATTGCCGCCGACTGCATAGAATGCACGGCCCAGCTTGGTCCAGCGAAGGACACAGAACAGAATGATGACGATCAATACTGCTACGACCACACCGATCTCAACATATGCATCTACATATTTTCCGATCTTATTGACAGATCCCATTCCGGGGATAACGACACGTGTCATTTTCAGCTTGTTAAATGCCTCGTTCTCTACGTTGAACGGGTTTGTATGAACGATCGTTGTCATACCACGGGCAAAGAACATTCCTGCCAGTGATACGATGAACGGCTGGATGTCAAGGTAAGCTACTAAGAATCCCTGTACCAGACCGAATCCAAGTCCGATCGCCAGTGCGATCAGGATCGCTGTGTACGGATTGCCTCCGCCAAAATCCAGATATACTGCACAGCACATGCTGACCAGCGCTACCACACCACCGACGGAGATATCGATACCGCCTGTGATCATGACCAGACTCATTCCGCATGAAGTGATGATCAAAGCTGCCTGTGCATTTAAAATATTGAAGAATGCCTGCGGTTTCAGGAAACCTGCACCGAGGAATAACATTGCCGCAAGATACATTACAAAGAAGACAACGATGGTGATCGTCAGCAGCAGATTTGTATCTGACACATTTTTAAACCAACTGCTTTTTTTTGCAGCCGTATTTTTCTCTGATGCCATTTTATGCTACCTCCTTTGATTTCATTTTCTTGCCGAGTGAAGCGATCTTTTCTCTGACTACCGGAGCACTCAGTACAACTAATACGATAACGACAACTGCCTTGTATGCAGGAAGTGCATCTGACTGTACCTCGAATTTGTACAGTGTTGTTGTCAAAAACTGGATGACATATGCGCCGAGGATGGAAGCCCAGATATTGAACTTACCACCGCCTAATGCGTTACCACCGAGTGCGACTGCCAGGATGGCATCCATCTCGATATCCTTTGCGATAACGGAGTAGTTGATCGTTGACAGACGGCTGACCTTGATCAGTCCGACAACTGCTACACAGATACCAAGGATGACAAATGGGATCAGCTTGATGAACTCAGGATTCAGACCGTTCAGTCTGGATGAGCTCTCGTTGATACCGACTGCCTGTGTGTATAATTTCAGGTTTGTAAATCTAAGTACGAGTGCGATTACAACTACGCAGATTACTGCGATGAAGAACGGTGTCGGGATCGGCACACCGGGGATATATCCTCCAAAATAACCGAAGCTGTTGACATTTACGATCGGCAGCTCGTTGTTGTTGATCCATGCTGCGATGGAACGTCCTGCAGTAAACAGGATCAGTGTCGCGATCATCGGCTGGATCCTGAAGTATGCGACCAGCACACCGTTGAATGCGCCGAATGCCATAGATACGAGTACTGCTACGATAAATGCCAGGATCAGAGGTACGCAGTAATGATCGGTCGTGGTCTGTCCGCCGCACAACATACGAAGGATCACTGAACCTGCGATCGCGATCGTTGCTCCAACGGAGATGTCCTGTCCGCCGGAAGCTGCGGTTACGAGCGTCATACCGATCGCTAAGATCGCCAGCTCTGAGCCGTAGTCTAAGATCGTGATCAGATAACCATTTAATACCGGATCGCCGACGCTGTTGTATCCGAGTGTAATCTTAAAGAAAGACGGATCCATGATCAGGTTGAATAATGCCAGGATCAATAAGGCTGCCAGCGGAATGAAGATCTGCTGTTTTACCAGCCCGGAGAAAAATCCTCCTACACTTTTCTTATTAGTTTGCATCGTTGTCACCTCCAGCAATGGTACTCATAATCTTGTTCTGTGTCAGTTCATCACTGCCAAGCTCGCCTACAACGCGGCGGTCTCTCATGACAACCAGACGTGAACATGTACGGATCATCTCGTCAGTCTCAGAAGAGATAAATGTCACACTCATACCTTCTGATGCGAGTTTTAATACTAATTTCTGAATCTCGATCTTGGTTCCGACATCGATACCACGGGTCGGCTCGTCTAAGATCAGATATTCGGGATGGGTCAGCAGCCATCTGGCCAGAATTACCTTCTGCTGGTTACCGCCGGACAATGACTTGATCGGTGTATCCGCAGATGCTGTCTTGATCTCTAACAGCTTGATATATTCCTCTGCCAGTTTCTGTGCCTCAGCCTTGGAATACGGATGGAAGAATCCCTTCAATACCTGCTGTGCCAGAATAATGTTATCACGTACAGACAGATCTCCAACGATACCACCGACCTTTCGATCCTCCGGCAGATATGCGATACCCTGCTTCATTGCATCGATCGGCTTCTTGATCTTGATATGCTTGCCATTCTTCTTGACCGTACCGCCGATGACCGGATCAGCACCAAAGATCGCACGTACACACTCGCTTCGTCCGGAACCGAGCAGTCCGGTGAATCCGTTGACCTCACCCTTCTTGATATAGAAATCAAACGGCTTGATACCCGCGTTACTCTGCAGTCCCTCTGCCTCAAAGATCTTTGTATCCTTATCAGCGCCTTCATAGACCACGCTGTCTGTCTTGATATCTGACATATCATCCAGCTCTTTTCCGAGCATCTTGGATACGAGCTTTACTCTCGGCAGATCAGCGATCTCATACTCGCCGACCAGTCCGCCATCACGTAAAACGGTGATCTTGTCACATACCTCGTATACCTGATCCAGAAAGTGGGTAACAAAGATGATACCTACACCCTTTGCACGCAGATCACGCATCAGACCAAAGAGCTTTTCTACCTCCTGCTCATCCAGTGAGGAAGTCGGCTCATCTAAGATCAATACCTTACAATCCATATCAACGGCTCTGGCAATTGCTACCATCTGCTGGATCGCGATGGAATAATTGGAAAGCTGTCTGTTAGCCTTCGCCGGAATATCCAATGTCTTTAAGATCTTTTCTGCATCCGCATTCATCTTCTTCCAGCTCACGCCTTTTTGTTCGTCTCTTCCTATGTACATATTCTCAGCAACGGAGAGGTTCGGGCACAGGGTAATCTCCTGATATACTGTGCTGATGCCAAGCTTTTGTGCGTCCTGAGGTGAACGGATGACTGCCGCCTTATCCAGTCCCTTCAGGAATATTTCTCCCTCGTCCTTTTCATAGACGCCGGTGAGCACCTTGATCAAGGTGGATTTTCCCGCACCATTCTCGCCCATCAATGCATGTATCTCGCCTTCGCATAAGGTAAAATCCACGTCATGCAGCGCGCGGACGCCGGGGAAACTCTTACAGATTCCTCTCATTTCCAATACAGATTTCTCTTTCACCTGTGCATTCACTCCTTTTCATATATTGAATCCGATTTTCGTTATAAAGGGCGCGGCACTCATATCGCGTACCGCGCCCCATCATTACATTTTAACCCTTAGATTCAGATCCTGTACTGCGGATTAGATTCCGTAAGTATCAACATCTTCCTGAGTAATTGTAGAAGCATCGAAGCCCTTCTCGTCCATAATAACAGTCTTCTCTGTTACTTCGCTGCCGCTCTCGATTGTCTTGATGATGCCATCGATGTAAGCTGCCTGGAAAGGATTGCACTGTCCATCATAGTTCCAGTTGCCATCTAACAGCTCCTGTAATGCCCACTTGTTGCAGTCAAATCCCATTACGATAACGTCGCCGTCAACACCGTGAGAGATGTTAGCCTTGTCAAGTGCTGCTACAGCACCCTTAGCCATATCGTCGTTCTCAGCGTAGATTACGTTGAATGACTTACCAGAATCGATAACTGACTGTACGATCTGCTGTGCCTTCTCTGCGTTCCACTCAGCTGTCTGCTGTGTTACGATGTTCCAGTTAGACTCAGCTGCTACCTTGTCATCTAATGCTCCTGAACGTCCCTTCTGAGCTGCAGATCCCATAACACCCTGGATATGGATCACATTGTACTCATCCAGTCCCTGGCTTGCTAACCAATCAACTGCGGTTGTTCCCTCTTTAGCCATATCAGATACGATAGAAGCCTCGTAGAGATCTTCGGGAGCGTCGATGGTACGGTCGAATAAGATCACTCTTGTTCCTGCATCCTGTGCATCCTGAAGTACTGAATCCCAACCTGCTGTATCTGCTGCAGATAACAGTAAGTAATCAACACCGTCTGTGATGAACTTCTGAGCTGCTGCGATCTGCTCATCGTTCTTTAAGCTGTATGCGAAAGAAGCCTCGTATCCGTTCTCCTCTGTGAAGAAGTCCTTCAGATCCTTATCATTAGCGGTACGATATCCAGACTCGTTAGGGTCGTTGTTGATGATACCGACTGTGATCAGATCTCCGCTGGCTGCATCGTCTGTTGCTGCTGCGTCATCAGTTGCAGTGTCATCTGCTGCTGCATCGTCTGTAGCTGCATCATCGGTTGCTGCTGCGTCATCTGCAGGAGCGGTGGTATCTGCTGAAGATCCACATCCAACGATCATCGTTGCTGCCATAGCTACTGTTAATAAGCTTGCTACTACTTTCTTTTTCATTTTTGTTTTCCTCCCTTATTTATGTTCCTATTTGGATTGTGTAAGGTGTTTCGTCCTTACATGTTTCATTATACGTATCCAAAGGTGAAATTCAACCGGAAGATCTTTACTTTTGGCAGTTTTGGTTTGTTGAACAATACAAATTTTCGTTTTTTCTATGGATTTCAATACAAATTTGTGTTTTAATAAAATTAGGTTAAAAATCTTACGCTTAAAGCGCAAAAAAGTATGAAATTTTATGATTTGATCCGCCTGTGTGATCCTGACAGAGCTTGTTTTCTTATTGTTCATGTTGGCAAATGCGAAAATTTTTGGGTGTTTTTTTCCTTTTTTTCACATTTCGATCATGAAATTTTCAAACTGATGTGATTTTTTTAACAAATAAACCGTAAAAATTCTACCGGAGAAATACCATGATTCCAAAATATCAACACATTGCTGACCGGTTGAGAGCACAGCTGACCGATGACGGTCCCCGGCATATGACAAAACTTCCAACCGAAAAAGAACTGTGTGCACGCTACCATGTCAGCCGCCAGACTGTACGACAGGCATTACTGCTATTAGAGACCGAAGGGCTGATCACCAGACGTCAGGGCAGCGGTGCCTATGCCACCGGCCTGCGTCCGGGTGCAGCCAATAACCGGATCGCGATCCTGCTGCCATCAGACAGCGACTATATCTATGCCAGACTGCGCAGCGATCTGCAGGCACCGCTGATCAGAGAGGGCTTTTCCGTATCCTGTTACATCACAGAGCACAGCGTGTCCAAGGAACGAGAGATACTAACGCAGTTGTCAGAATCAGATACCCCTCTGCGCGGGCTGATCGTCGACCCTGTCAAAAACGCTCTGCCCAATCCCAATCTGGATCTCTATGAGCGCCTGTGGCACCGGCAGCTCCCGACTGTATTTTTACATACGCCATATGAGAACTTTCCTCCGCGCATTGCTATCACCGAGGATAACTATACCGGTGCCGCCCAGCTGACAGACTACCTTATCAGCGGAAAACATATGCAGATCGGCGGGATCTTCCGCGGTGATACGCGTGAAGGACTGGAACGCTATCTGGGCTTCATGCATACCTGCACAAAAGCCGGTCTCCTGCCGGACGATGACCTCATCGGCTGGTACTACACGCCCGAACTCATAGCGCTGCAAAAAAAACAGGCTACCGGCTTTCTGGGTGATCTCATCAACCGGAAATTCCGTGCCTGTTCCGCGATCGTCTGTCAGGATGACGAGATCGCCTACTGGCTCGTCAAAGAGCTGGCGCGTCTGGACATTCATGTCCCGGAGGACATGAGTGTCGTCAGCTTTGACAACAGCTATTTATGCGATTTTTCTGTGCCGGGTCTGACATCGCTCGCACTGCACGGCAGTCTCGCATCCTATGCAGCAGATGCCCTGCTCGCCCAGCTGCGCGGCAGACCCTTCGACTCCGTACGGCTGTCCTACGAACTGATCCTGCGCGACAGCAGTATCACGCTGGCATAGATCCTCATGCCTTCGCGCGCCACTCACGCGGTGACATGCCCACGGTCTTTTTAAACACAAAGCTGAAATAATGCGCATCCTTATAACCGACGGCTGCCGCGATCTGTGCGGATGACTGGTCAGTCTCCCGCAGCAGCCGTCTGGCCTGCTCCATCCGCTTATCCGTCACATATTCCACAAACGTCATCTGCATCTCCTGTGAGAACATGCCGCTGAAATAGTTCGGACTCATGCCGATCGCCTGTGCGACTTCATTCAGGTTCAATGTCGTCTGCGCATAATTATCTTCAATATAATCCAATGCCGACTGCAGGACCTTCTTTCCCTGTGTCTGCTGCTTCTCATCCCTGATCCGGAGTGCCTCCGTGATCAGCTCACATACATACGTTTCCATCGTATCCGGTCCTGTCACCATCTCATGGATATGCTCTGCCCCTACTGTATGGAGATACTGCTCCTGGCTGTATCCGATACCTGCGACATAGGACTGCGCCGTAAACTGAATATTGAGCAACAGATAATCGCGAAACAGTCTCGACTGAACCGCCTCTCCCAGACCTTTCAGATAGCTGCTGACGAATTCTTCGACCTCAGTCAGCTGACCATTATTTAAAAATCCGCGGATGATCTCCGGGTCTACTTTATTGGCATCCAGACTGCCAAAACTGCCACCGCTCTCTCCCGCATTATCCCTGGCTGTCAGTTCCTCGGTCAGCACATGCTTTTCCGGAAACAGGTAGCGGTACGCATAGATATGATTGACCCTGCGATAGCACTCCGATAACTGGCTGAAGCGCTCAACCGGTGTGCCCGCCGCCACATACCACTCCTCATCTTTCGATTGCTCGCAGACCTTCTGTATGTAATCAATATGTGTGCTCGTGCGCTCCTGCAGCGCGTCAGCATCACCCATGAGCAGAATGCCGTGTGTATTCATATTCCAGCGGAACACCAGACATTCCGGGAATCGCAGGAAATAGCGCATCAATTCCTCTCTGCTCTCATCCTCCTGTACACCGAGCAGGAGCAGGTTGTAGCCGGAGGCATTGATGTCCAGATCCTGTTTTCCTGCTTCCTCATACAGTTCCTGCGCCGACAGCCTGCCTTCGAATACTTTTTCAAAAAAGCTGCGCAGGGCATACTGTTCGTACTGCTGCATCTCATTCTCAAACTTTTTTACATAATTTTTCTGTTCCTGCTCTGCCTCGATCTTTTCCCGGATCTCTGACAGCGCCTTCTGCAGCGAACGGCGCGTGATCGGCTTGAGCAGATATTCGTCTACGCCCTCGGAGATCGCCTGTCTGGCATAATCAAAATCGTCATAACCGCTGATGATGATGATCTTCATATCCGGATACTCACTTTTGACGATATGGCTGAGCGCCAGACCATCCATGAACGGCATCTTGATATCTGTGATCAGCACATCCGGTACTGTCTTACGTATCAGCGGCAATGCCATCTCACCGTCTCCCGCCTCACCTACAAACCGGTAGCCGTATTGCTGCCACGGGATATTATCGCGGAGCGCCTCACGCACCACGCTCTCATCTTCTACTAAAAATACCTTTAACATCTTCTTCCTCACTCATTTTTTCTTAATAAGCCCGGTTTGGCAGGTACGCGCTCACATTTTCCTTCGTAAATACAAGCTCATTCACAAAATATTCCTTTCCGACCGGTTCTCCCGCCTCCAGCTTTTTGATCACCTTCGCCAGCAGCATTCCCTGCAGCGGATTACATTCGACATCGCAACTGATCTCGCCGTTTTTCACCAGTTCCAGCGCATCCCTGACACCGTCAAAGGAGATCAGTATCATATCCCCATTTTCCCCGGTTGTCTTTCCTGCCTCATGGATCGCCTCCATCGCGCCGAAAGTCATCTCATCATTCTGACTGACAACTACGTCAATGTCATCATAACGCTCCAGCATCTGCGCCATGACTTCCTTACCCTTGACAACCGTAAAATCACCGGATGTCAGCCCGATCACTTTCCAGTTCTGATGCTGGGATGCGATCTGCTCAAAACCGGAGCTTCTGCCTCGCTGGGAAGTAGAACCCATCGTACCTGTCAGCACGACGATATTGAGTTCCTCATCTTCGGTTCCCTTTGACTGCTCATAGTTCTCCAGCCATTCTCCCGCTTTTCGTCCCTCGGCCTCCATATTACTGCCGATAAACGTCGTATACAGATCCTCCGCACCGGATATCTTGCGGTCAACCAGGATGACCGGGATTCCGGCCTCCTTTGCCTCTTTCAGTACCGTCTCCCATCCATCCTCCATCAACGGAGAAAATACGATATAGTCCACACGCTGCGAGATAAATCCACGGATCGCCTTGATCTGATTCTCCTGTTTTTGTCTGGCATTGCTGTATTGGAGAAAAAATCCATTTTCCTTGGACAGCGCACTTTGAATCGACTGCGTGTGCGTCGCGCGCCAGACAGATTCACTGCCCAGCTGTGAGAATCCGACGACAATCAGATCCTCATCCCCGATCGTCTGTGCATCCCCCGGATCATCCGGTATCGTCTGCTGAAAACCTCCGTTCGCGATCATCAGCGACAGAAATAATACCATCACAACGATGAGCGCCATGATCAGTCTTTTTTCATTTTTTACCATTTCAGAACCTTCCTACTCTATATCCGGCTTATACCGGTTCCGTTATTCTCTGCTTCCTCCGGCGCATTCACCTGTCTGGCCGGGATCGTCACGGTCACCACAGTGCCCTTGTTTACTTCTGATTCGATCTGCATGCCGTAATAATCGCCAAAATACATGCGGATCCGCTCATTGACATTCGCCAGACCAAATCCGGCATCCGTATCCTTACAGGGGAGCTCGATCGCCCGGCGCAGATGCGCGAGCTGTTCCGGCTCCATACCGACTCCGTTATCCTCCACAACGAGTACGATATGCCGGTCCTCCAATCTGCCGGTGATCGTGATCTTGCCCATTGCCCGCTTATACTTGATACCATGATACAGCGCATTCTCTACCAGCGGCTGCAGCGTCAGCTTCAATATCTGATACGGGTAGATCTGCGGATCAATATTGATCTCATAGTCTAAGATGTCATGATACCGCGCCTGCTGGATCTTCAGATAGCTTCTGATGTGCTGTTCTTCCTCCCGGATCGAGATGAACTCGGCACCGTGGCTGAGCACGAGCCGGAAAAACTGCGACAGCGATACGACCATATCTACCGCCTCATCCGCAGAATTACTCTCGATCAGCCACACGATCGTATCGAGTGTATTATACAGAAAATGCGGATTGATCTGCTCCTGCAGCAGCCGCAGCTCCGCGTGGCGCATCTTGCGCTCATCCTCCTTGATCTTGCTCACCATAGCTTCCAGATGCACGGTCATATTATTGACCGATCCGGCCAGCTCGGCGATCTCGACCGGTCCTTCCCTCTGCGCGCGTGCACTGAAATCCCCGTGCGCGACCTCGCCGGTCACCTGACGCAGTCTCTCAATCGGCCGGATAATGCCGCTGACGGTCTGTGCTGAGATCAGTACGACGAGCAGCAGAATGAACGCCAGCATCACCCCGAATACGAGCAGAAACTGCTCCACCTGTGCATTCAACTGCAATTTCAAGCTGTTCATGCTGCGCGTCTGATAATATATATAATGCTGGATATCATCCTGGATCAGTTCTGTCAGGATATAGATATTGTTGTCCAGCATCTCCATATTTTCATCGTAATGGCCGCCCTCATCCAAATTGACCTTGATATCGTCGATACGATCCTCCAGTGTATCCAGATTGCGCAGCAGACTCTGCAGCCAGAGACGGCTCTCGCGATCCGTCGTGATCTTGACCAGATCGTTGAAATCGCTGCGCAGTGTATCGACCAGTTCATACGGATCCTGTACCGTACTGTCTGTCTCGATATTATCCAGTGTGATCGTACCTGCGACCAGACGATAGATGCTCTCATCCAGTTCATCCCTGAAATCCAGGTTGTAGTTGTTCGCGATCATCATATTGCTTACGATGTTATCATAGGAATCACTATATCCGTTCAGCGAAATGAGCAGATAGACCGACATCGCCAGGAATGGCAGGATCGTCACTGTTACGAGCAGGATCAATTTTCGTTTTAATGAAGAGGGTGTTCGTTTTTCCATACTATAAAAATACACCATATTCCGTGTGATTTCCACTTGAAAAGTGGTATTTTGCGAAATATGGTGTATTTTTGATTTTATTTTGACTTTATAAAGTGCTGTTGCCTATGATCTATACAGAAAAACAATACTTTGTCATAGAATCATATACCTCACCGGGTGAGAGGAACGGCTGCTTGAAGTTCTTCTCATTGACCGAATTCGGGAAGTACTGTGTCTCCAGACAGAAGCCCTGACGATTCACATAATCGACACCGCCCTTGCCCTTTTGTCCTCCGACAAAATTACCGGCATAGAACTGTACACCGACACAGGTCGTATACACATCCATCTGAATGCCTGATTCTGCACAGCGTGCGCGCGCTGCAAGCTGCAGGCTGCCGTCAGCCTTGTCCAATACATAGTTGTGATCATATCCGCCTGTATATTTGATCTGGTCAAAATCATCCTCAATGCGTGCACCGATCCTGGTCATCTGGCGGAAATCCATCGGTGTACCGGATACAGACGCGATCTCTCCGGTCGGGATCGCTTTGCCATCAACGACCGGTGTGTAATAAGATGCCAGGATCTCCAGCTCCTGATCTACCGCACTGCCGCTCTCCTGTCCATTCAGGTTAAAGTATGCATGGTTCGTGAAGTTGGCAACCGTCTTCTTGTCTGTCGTTGCCTGATAATGAATGCCAAGCTCCCCTGCATCATTCAGTGTATAGGTCACCGTCACATCCATGTTTCCCGGGAATCCCTGATCCCCATCCGGGCTGTGATAAGTCAGCACTACATGTGCATCATCCGCTTCCTTCGCTGTCCAGAATACCGCATGAAAACCATGTTTGCCACTGTGCAGATTGTTCTCATTATCATTCACTTCCAACTGATAAGAGACACCGTCGATCTCTAGCTGTGCATTGGCGATACGGTTGCCGTTTCGCCCGATCACTGCGCCGAGATATCCGTTCACGTTCTCATACTGCGCCGGTGTGTCATATCCGAGCAGTACATCACGCACTTTGCCGTCCTTGTCAGGCACACGGATCGCCTGAAGGGTCGCGCCCAGTGTGATGATATCCACTTCCATTCCGTTGGCATTTTTCAATGTATACTTTTCAACAGAATGCCCGTCCCCGGTCTTGCCAAATTCTGTTACCATAATATCTCCTCCCTTGTATCCTACTGGCCATAATAGGCGTTTTCGCCGTGTTTCCGGTAAAAATGCTTATCCTTGATGTTATCCGGTGCAGGCTTTACCTTCGGATTGATGAGCTCTGTATTGCGCGCCATCTTTGCGACTTCTTCCAATACAACCGCATTGTGCACTGCCTCCGCTGCGTCCTTACCCCATGTAAACGGACCATGATTCTGGCAAAGCACTGCCGGTGTGTAGACCGGATTGATGCCGCGTGTCTCAAATGTCTCAATGATCACCACGCCGGTATTTTTCTCATATGCCTCGTTGATCTCCTCTGTGGTCAGATTTCTGGCGCAGGGGATCGGTCCGAGGAAGTAATCTGCGTGCGTGGTGCCGTACAGAGGGATATCCCTGCCTGCCTGTGCCCATGCGACTGCTTCCGGTGAGTGGGTATGTACGATACCACCGATCTCGGGATATTTTTTGTACAGCTCGATATGTGTCGCTGTATCCGAAGAAGGCTTATATTTTCCCTCGATCTTATTGCCATCCAGATCCATGACTACCATATCATCCGGGGTCAGCGCGTCATAATCCACACCGCTCGGCTTGATGACAAAATAACCGGTCTCGGCATCCCTGCCGCTGACATTTCCCCATGTATAGGTGATCAGACCTCTGCGGGGAAGCTCCATATTTGCCTCATATACTTCTTTCTTTAATTGTTCTAACATTTTGGTTCTCCTTTTCTCAAATCATCACACTTCACCAGCCAGTTCCTGAAGCAATGACACTGCTGCTTCATGGTCGGCATTCAATTCAACAATTGCCTCTGGATTCATGCTATAATACCAATAAAACCCATCCGTGTCATACGCATTTGGGTTTTTTTCTCTTTCTGAACGGATGTACCTATTTGCGGCACATACCAACTCGTCCCACGGTTTGCGTGACTCCTTGGTCTGTGCACTGCATCCATATTCATAAATATCATGCGCCAGTAATATTTCCAGATTAGCTATATCCTGACACACACGATACATCTCCTCATCTGTGCGAGCAGCCTGACCAATCCGCATCGATGCCTTATCATACAGTCTGGCTAACGACTCATAATAATCATCCCTGCCGCACATTTCACGGTATGCCGCATACTCCTCCATGTTCATGAGCATCGCATCCTGACCACAATTATATGCCATAAACTGCGTCATATACGGATCATGCAGAACTTCCTGTATCAGTGCCTGCGTGCTCATGCCCTGTAACTGTTTCTCAGACAGTTCCCCAAATTCTTTAAACGCAGCAATACTCGGATAGATATAGCCTGTTTTTTGGAAACAGATACTGCCAAACAGATACCCCAAGCCAGCCAACAAACAGATGCATGATATCAATCTTCTTCTAAATGATTGCATGTCTTCTCCATTTTATTTAATAGGACGCAACCGTTCAGCCCGCGCCATTCTCGGTGATGGCTGAACTGTTACATATAAAGAACTGCCCAGAGACAGGTGCATATAACCGTGTTTCTGGACAGTCCATCATTTATTTCATCTCCGATGTAATGCGCTCGCAGATGCCGTCTGCGTCCAGCTTATACTTGTGGAGCAGCTCCTTTGCAGGACCTGACTCACCAAATACATCGTTCACACCGATACGTGTCACCTTTGTCGGGCACTTCTCGCTCAGGCACTCGCTGACTGCGGCACCGAGTCCACCGATGATGGAATGCTCCTCTACGGTGAAGATACGTCCGGTCTTTTTCGCTGCTGCAATGACCAGTTCCTCATCGAGCGGCTTGATCGTGTGGATATTGATAACCTGCGCATCGATACCCTTTGCTGCGAGCTGCTCTGCTGCAGCCAGAGACTCGCTCACGCAAAGTCCGGTTGCGATGATCGTGCAGTCCTTGCCATCGCGGAGCTGTACGCCCTTGCCGATCTCGAACTTATAATCCGCATTGTCATTGATCACCGGCACTGCCAGACGACCGAAACGTAAATATACCGGTCCTTCATATTCGTAAGCAGCCTTTACTGCTGCCTTTGCCTCGATGTCATCACTCGGATTGAGAACCACCATTCCGGGGATCGCACGCATCAGCGCGATATCCTCATTACACTGGTGGGAAGCTCCGTCCTCACCCACAGAGATACCTGCGTGGGTCGCACCGATCTTTACATTCAGATGCGGATATCCGATGGAATTACGTACCTGCTCATAGGAACGTCCTGCCGCAAACATTGCAAATGTGCTGACAAACGGAACAAATCCACAAGTAGATAATCCAGCTGCGATACCGGTCATATTGGCCTCTGCGATACCGCAATCGATATGACGATCCGGGAACTCCTTCTTGAAAATACCTGTTTTGGTAGCTGCTGCCAGATCAGCATCCAACACGAGCAGATTCTCATGCTCTTTTCCAAGCTCAACTAAAGCATTGCCGTAGCTCTCTCTTGTTGCGATTTTCTTTACTTCTGACACAATGCTTCACCTGCCTTTCTAAGATCCTCCATTGCGACAGCAAACTCCTCGTCATTCGGAGCCTTGCCATGCCAGCCGACGCTGTTCTCCATATAGGAAACGCCCTTGCCCTTTACGGTATGTGCGATGATTGCCGTAGGCATACCCTTGGTAGCCTTTGCCTCATCAAACGCAGCCTTGATCTGATCAAAATCATTGCCGTCAATATTGATCACATGGAAGTTAAATGCCTCAAATTTCTTGTCGATCGGATACGGTGAACATACCTCATCGATCGGTCCGTCGATCTGCAGATTGTTGTTATCTACGATCACGCACAGGTTGTCCAGCTTACGGAATCCGGCAAACATCGCTGCCTCCCAGATCTGTCCTTCCTCGATCTCACCGTCTCCGCACAGTGCATAGACACGGAAATCCTTATTTGATTTTTTAGCACCTAATGCCATACCACATGCAGCAGACAGTCCCTGTCCCAAAGAACCTGAAGACATGTCCACACCGGGAATATGCTTCATATCGGGATGTCCCTGAAGGTAAGAGCCGGTATGTCTGAGTGTGAGCAGATCCTCTACCGGGAAATATCCGCGGTGAGCAAGTGCAGAATATAATCCGGGAGCTGTATGTCCCTTGGATAATACAAAACGATCACGATCCGGATCCTTGGGATTCTTCGGATCGATGTTCATCTCTTCAAAATAGAGATAGGTAAAAATATCTGCTGCGGAAAGAGATCCGCCGGGGTGTCCGGCCTTTGCGGCATGCACACCCTCAACGATGCCTTTTCGAACTTCAACAGCAGTTTTCTGAAGCTCAAGTTTGGTCATGATTATTCTCCTTGATATTATTATTCGCCAAAGACAGCCTTGTAGTCCTTCTGGAATTTCTCGATACCCTGATCAGTCAGCGGATGCTTGGTCATCTGCTCGATAACTGCATAAGGAACAGTTGCGATATGAGCACCTGCCAATGCACAGTCAGTTACATGGATCGGGTTGCGGACAGAAGCTGCGATGATCTCTGTATCCAGACCATAATTGTCAAAGATCTGTACGATATCTTCGATCAGGTTGATGCCGGGCTGGCTGATATCATCTAATCTGCCTAAGAACGGAGATACATAGGTCGCACCTGCTCTGGCTGCCAGTAATGCCTGGTTTGCAGAGAAGATCAGGGTAACGTTTGTCTTGATACCCTCAGCAGAGAGAACCTTTACAGCCTTTAATCCTTCTACGGTCATGGGGATCTTTACTACCATGTTCGGATGGATCTTGGCGATCTCACGGCCTTCTTTGATCATGCCCTCAGCATCTACGGTAGTAGCTTTTACTTCGCCGCTGATCGGTCCGTCAACGATCGTTGTGATCTCCTTGATGACTTCATTAAAATCACGTCCCTCTTTTGCGATCAGAGAAGGATTGGTAGTTACACCACAGATTACACCCATATCATTTGCTTTGCGAATATCATCTACATTCGCTGTGTCAATAAAGAATTTCATTGCTTTTATCTCCTTTTTTTGTTTTATGCTGTCTCCGTAATACCCCCCGGAGACAGCCCTTATGATCATTCTACACTATTTTTTACAGATAATCTACATGATATTTTTGTACTGTTCATCCATACAATCATAGATTTGTGCTATTTATCTGTAATAAACGCTGCCTAACATCAGATCCTTCTTGAAATCACGGATGTTGGTATTCTTATCGATATATACAGCCTCAATGCCCATTGCATTTGCCCAGTCACCCATCTGCTCTGCAGTCAGATCATAAGTAAATGCGGTATGATGTGCACCGCCTGCGAGGATCCATGCCTCGGTTCCTGTATAGAAATCAGGCTGCGGTGTCCAGAAATTAGTAGCTACAGGGAGCTTCGGCATCGGCTTTTCTACCTTCTTGCAGTCTACATCCTGGATGATCAGACGGAAACGGTTGCCCAGATCGATGAGTGAAGTGGCGATTCCGGCTCCTGCCTTTGAAGTAAATACCAGTCTGGCGGGATCTTCACGATCACCCATTGACAGCGGCTGGCACTTGATGCTGATCGGGCCGTCTGCGATAGACGGGCAGATCTCTAACATATGAGCCTCTAAGATACCTTCCTTGCCCTTGACCAGATTGTAGGTATAATCCTCTAACATAGAAGTTCCCTTGGCATCCTTCTTGCCCTCAGACATGATCTTCATCAGACGTACCATGGCAGCGACTTTCCAGTCACCCTCTGCTCCAAAACCGTAGCCTTTTTCCATCAGTCTCTGGATAGCCAGTCCGGGAAGCTGCTGTAATGCGCCCAGATCTCCGAAGTGTGTAACGATCGCCTGATAGTTCTTCTCATCTAAGAAGCGCTCAAAACCAAGCTCGATCTGCGCCTGAACAGCGACATGCTTTTTGAACTCCTCAGGATCTCTGCCTTCTAATAAAATATTGTATTTGCTGTAATACTCGTCTACTAATGCGTTGGTATCGGATGCAGATACGGCAGCTACGCTCTCAGCGATCTCATTGACCGGATAAGCATCGATCTCCCATCCGAATTTGAGCTGTGCTTCTACCTTGTCACCCTCGGTAACAGCTACGTTTCTCATGTTGTCTGCGACTCTCATTACGCGGATATGGCTGCTCTCGATCACGCCGACAGCAGTACGCATCCAGGAACCGATACGCTCCTGTACGTTCGCATCTGACCAGTGTCCGACGATGACCTTGCGCTCGATGCCCATACGGGTAACGATATGACCGTACTCGCGGTCTCCGTGCGCTGCCTGATTCTCGTTCATGAAATCCATATCGATCTCATCATAAGGGATCTCTTCATTAAACTGTGTATGCAGGTGCAGTAACGGCTTGCGATACTCCTGCAATCCGAGAATCCATGACTTTGCGGGAGAGAAGGTATGCATCCATGTGATCACACCTGCGCACTCCTCATCCATATTAGCCTCGTTAAACGTCTTGCGGATCAGTTCATTGGTGATCAGGGTCGGTTTCCATACTACCTCGTAAGGCAGCAGGCCGGAAGCATTGAGCTTCTCTACGATGATCTTGGAATGCTCAGCGACATGCGCCAGGCACTCATCTCCATACAAATCCTGTGAACCGGTACAAAACCAAAACTTATAATTTTTTGTCTTTAACATCTCTATTCTCCTTCATTATTAGCATTCATGATTGTAACTGATATCTATTTCATCGCTGCTACAGCGGCTGCCTCGATCGGCAGTCCTGCCTTGTAGAGCTCGATAAACCTGTCAAAGCCCTCAACATCCGCGGGATCGGGGTTCATCGTCTCACCCTTCTCGCCTGCAAAGATCTTGTTATTCAGGTATGCATCCAGTGTCTCGCCGTCTTCCTTATTAGCCATGTATGCAGCTAACAGCGCGATACCCCATGCACCGCCCTCGCCTGCGGTCTCCATGACGGCGACCGGAGCGTTCATAGCTGCTGCCAGAATACTCTGTCCGACACCCTTGGTCTTGAACAATCCGCCGTGTCCGTAGATACAGTCGATCTTGACCTGTTCCTCTTTTAACAGGATGTCCAGTCCGCACTTCAATGCGCCCAGTGCCGTATACAGATTGACACGCATAAAGTTCGCCAGATTGAATTTTGCTTCCGGTGTACGGACAACCATCGGACGGCCCTCGGTAAATCCGGTGATATGCTCTCCGGAAAAATAGTTGTATGCGAGCAGTCCGCCGCAATCCTTATCTCCCTCGAGTGCCTTGTTATATAAAGTACCGAACAGCTTGTTCATATCTACATCCACACCAAAGCTCTCTGCAAACTCCTTGAAGATGTTGACCCACGCATTCAGATCTGATGTACAGTTGTTGCAGTGTACCATAGCGACTGCATCTCCGGCGGGAGTCGTCACCATATCGAGTTCCTCATGCAGTTTCTTCAACTCGTGCTCGAGTACGACCATCGCGAATACGGATGTTCCTGCTGATACATTACCGGTGCGCACTGCGACAGAATTGGTCGCTACCATACCGGTTCCTGCGTCTCCCTCGGGAGGACACATCAGTGCTCCGGGCTGCAATGTTCCGGTCGGATCGAGTTTCTTTGCTCCCTCTGCTGTCAGTGTTCCGGCATTTTCGCCTGCCACGAGTACCTTCGGGAAGATATCGCGCAGCTTGTACGGCATACCTTTTTCTGCCAGCTTGGCATCAAACTTGTCTACCATCGTCTGGTTATAATCACGTGTCTTGGAATCGATCGGGAACATACCTGCTGCCTCTCCGATACCTACGACCTTTTCTCCGCTCATCTGCCAGTGGATATAACCTGCCAGCGTCGTCTGGAACTTGATATTTTTCACATGCTCCTCACCGTTTAAGATCGCCTGATACAGATGTGCCACGCTCCAGCGCTGCGGTACATTGAAATTCAGGTAAGGCGTCAGTTCCTCGCAGGCCTGACCTGTGATCGTATTTCTCCATGTACGGAACGGTACGAGCAGTGTGTCATTCTCGTCGAATGCCATGTAACCGTGCATCATTGCTGAAAATCCGATCGCTGCCAGATGTTTCACCTCTACACCGTACTGCTGTTTTACGTCCTCTGCCATGTTCTTGTAGCAGTCCTGCAGACCGCCCCAGATCGCATCCAGACTATAGGTCCAGATTCCGTCTACCAGCTGATTCTCCCAGTCATGTGCACCGGATGCGATCGGCTTACCTGCCTCGTCTACGAGAACTGCCTTGATTCTCGTGGAACCAAACTCAATACCCAGTATCGCTTTTCCGGCTTCAATTACCTGTGCTGCATTACTCATGTAAGATTACCCCCTCATAAAATAATATTGTAGGCACTATTCACAATAGCGACCTTATTTTTCATATCTTTAGCATACAACTTGTACAGTCCACTTTACAAGTTGTTTTTTCCTTTACGCACCGCTCGACCGGCGCACGATCAGTTCCGGCTGTATCATGATCTGTGTCTCCTTCACATGCTCGCCGTCACGGATCAGCTGCAGCAATAATTCTGCCGCCATCTCTCCCAGCCGCTCCTGCGGATGTGATACCGTCGTGAGCGGAACGCGGCAGGTCGATGCCAGATACGAATCGTCATATCCGGTGACAGCGACCTCTCCCGGACAGTCCAGCCCTTTTTCCTCCAGCGCGCGCAGCACCTGCAGTGCGATCTGGTCGTTATAGCAGACCACGCCGTCAAAAAAGAGCTGCTCGCGCTCATTGATCAGCTGCTTCATCTTCTCATACGGATGACTCTTGCGGTCCTCCGTGTAGAACCAGACGACCTTGTCCGGATCATACGAGATCCCTGCCGCCTGCAGCGCCTGCACATAGCCCTTATGCCGCTGCTGCCCCTGCGTATCATCCGCCTTGAACAGACCGATGATATTACGTCTGCCCTGTGCGATCAGATGCTCTGTCACGAGATAGCCGCCTCTGCAGTCATCCATCAGGATATGCGGCTTGTCCCGCATCTGGGCATAACTGCCCTGTATGAATACATAGGGGATCCTGTATGCATCCAGCATCTCATACAGATTGACATGACGGCACATGATCTGGCTCTTGCTCGGCTCGATGATGAGTCCGTCTATATCCTTCTGCAGCAATTCCTCCAGACATTTGGCCTCCATGCCGCGTGAATTTTTGGTATTTTTCAGCAGAATGCTGTACCCATTCTGCGTAAGCACCCAGTCGATTCCCTGTATCACACGCGGAAAGATATAATCCGAGAGATAGGTCGTGACAACTGCTATATTTTTTGAATTTCTGCGATGCCGCATCAGCTCGGAGCAAAAGGTTCCGCGTCCATGCTCCGCGTAGATATATCCCTCGTTCTGCAGGATCTCCAGTGCCTTTCGTACCGTCTGACGGCTCACGCTGTATTGTGCAGACAGTTCGTTCTCGGACGGCAGACGGTCTCCGGGATGGATCTTTGCCTCTAAGATCTGCCCGCGCAGATCCTCGCAGATATCTACATATTTGAGTTTTTTCTCCATCGGCCTGCACACCTCCATTCCTGCTTAGCGTGCCATCTGCCGCAGAGTCTCTATCATCTCCATGTCATCCTTGGTCAGGCGGATATTCGAGGTTACGTTCTCTCCGTCAGCGCGTGTCACGGATATCTCGAGTACGGTGCCCTCCTGTATATAATCTCTGCCTACCGCCTGCATAAAGCGGGGAAATTTGGGGTGGTTGCGCTCGAAGCGCTCCCACATGCTTTTCATCTGAAAAATCATCGAAGGGTTAAACATATTGATCTCCTTTTCTCTGTTCTGTTGCCGGGTGATCGTGCGATGTAACTGTTTAGTACCTTCACAATCACCTTGTACGTATCAGTATATAATAAAATGGTATACTTGTACACTACTTGTATGGCAGACAAAAACATAGCAAAAAAATAGACGCCACCGAAATCTGATTCTTCGATGACGCCTACTTCTTCGACTCGTCCATATTCATTGGACTATACCTCTCTTTCATAATCTATGAAGACTGATCATGTTTTCTTTGGACCGTACCTCTCTTTCTTATTATTTACGCCTCTTGCGCTTCTTAGGATTAAGTTCCTGTTCCCTTCGGTCCGTACCTACCTTTCTTCATCTTACGTTCAGCACGCCTGCTTTGTTGTTGTCTGCTGTCTCCTTTGGACTATACCTTCCTTTCATAAATTTCCTTTTCAGGATCTCTCAGGATCGTCTCATCTGTTCATGGGACCTTACCTCCAAAATCTTTTCATCTTGTCAGTCTTTGCGAAAATCTTCTTCGCTGCTCTACCTGTCCATGGGACTGTACCTCCTGATCTTTTGTTCCTTCATCTGTTTCAATTGATCTATATGATAAATTTTTGATTCGGATGAAGAGTTTCCTTTGAGAACCGGTTCATTGGATCTCTTGTTTTTGTCTCTCTTGTTTTGTTGTTGAACTTATAATATCAGCTAACTCGTATTTTGTCAATATGTTTTTTGATATTTTTTATATAAATTTGAAATTATCTTAATTTTCTGATAATTCATTCTATTATCCTCCGTACACACATGATTTTCAATGCTTTTCTTATCATCATGTGACTCTCTCCTTCATTTGCATAAAATACTGATCAGCTCTCTGTACCGCTCTGTCCGGTTGTCGATATCCTCCTGCGTGACACCGTAATATATCCGCAGACGTCTCATGATCTTATCCAGGTCTCTGACCGCCTGATCCCCACCGGCTCCTCCACCGATATATCCATACTTCGTCTCGATCACAACATTCAGACTCTCATTCATATCCAGATATTCCCTGACATACTTATGCATATCGATCGTAAACCGCTCTTCCGGAACAGCCATCGCTCGCTGTAATTGTTCTTTGCATTTTTTCAGGTATGCCATCACCGCATCCGGCTCCTCGCTGTCCGGCGCAGGAATCTCTGCATATTCTCCAAGTAATTCCGGCTGATACTGCACGATAAAGGAAGCCCGTAGCTGCCTGTATTCTTCCCTCACCTTGGCGCAGTCCCTGTCAAGTTCTGTCAAGCCACATTCATTGACCGCAAAGGCGAGTACCTCCTCCATTGAATGATGAGCTTCTCCTGTGATCGTTTTTTCGACACGTTTCTTTTTGCGGTTGTATCTGAATTGCTGAAATCGCTGTCTGATCGTCCGCTTTTTCGTATCTCCGAGTATAAAAACGGATGTCGGTCCATCGTCGCTATTGATCTGAGTATACGATACTGCATTTGCCCCGTTTTTTACATTATTATTCATATAAATTGCCCCGTTTTTGTAATAATTTCGAGTAAGTGCGATCTATGGCAAACGCTCCCAGCGGTGCCGTTATTATGATTGCTAAGACTGCCACTGTCAGCACCACGTCCCCACATGCCAATCCTAAACTCAATGGAATTCCTCCGATTGCTGCCTGAACGGTTGCCTTCGGTGTATATGCGAGCATTGTAAATAATTTTTCCTTCATATTCAGATTGGTTCCCAGCAGACAGATAAATACTCCGCACATTCTGCATATCAATGCTCCGGCGATCACCAGCACCGCCTTTGCTCCCATATTGCCTAAATAGCTGATGTTCACCGTTGCCCCAACCAATACAAAGAGAAATACCTCTGCGGCAACCCAGAGTTTATTGTATTTTGCCGATAAACGTATGGCGACTTCTTTTCTGTATCTCTGCAAGGAAACACCTGCAAACATGATGGCAATAAGTGCGGAAAATGTGATCGGTATACTGATCCGGTTCTCTATATCTACCAGCACAAATGAAACAGATAAAATGATCATGATTTTAACCGTATCTCTCATGTGCACCTTTTTAAACAAATAGGCGAGAACCCATCCGGCTGCGAAACCAATGAGCATGCCTAAAATGATCGATACCGGTATGTTGATAAACCGGATGACCGATATTCCATCTCCCTGGATCATTCCTACAAATGTTGTAAATAATACGATCACGTAGACATCATCTACGGATGCACCCGCCAGAATAAGCTGTGGAATATTCTTGTCTGTTCCATATCCTTCTTCGCTTAATCTTACCATTCTTGGAACGACCACCGCAGGCGATACTGCTGCCAGAACGGCTCCCATGATTGCTGCTTCCAACACCGATATTCCTAAGATCTTCGGTGCCAGACATACGATTCCGGTCAATTCAAAGCTCGCCGGAATAAAACACATCATAACTGCTGACCTTCCGATCTTTTTCAAGCCGGAAATATCGAGACTCAACCCGGCTCTCGTCAGAATGATCACGAGTGCGATCTTTCTGATGTCCGAAGAGATGGATAAAATAGAACCGTCTATCACATTCCATACATATGGTCCTAACACAATACCTGTTGCCAGCATACCCAGCAGCCCCGGTAATTTTGCTTTTTGACAGAGACTGCTCAAGAGCAGTCCAAACATCATGATCATTGCAATACTTAATAACATAAGCTCCTCTATACGTAAAAATGACAAGTAAAACCTTTGTCCACTTGCGAATTCATTGCTTGTGTTCCGTTCGCTTTATTTATAGCAATTCTGCCATATATAACGGTAGATGGATGATTCCGTCTTTAACCATAACATCCTTTGTGTAGAGTATATATGAATTTCCAATAACGGATACGAATTTTTTTCGGAATTTGTCCAAAGATGAATGTGAACGGTAATTGCCGGATTTCACTTCTACCGGAACAATTTTATTTCCTTCTGTAATCAAAAAATCAATCTCCATGTGATTTTCCCGGTGCTGGCTATCAGAACGGGAATAAAAATACAGACGCGATCTTCGATGGCGAAGCATTTGCGCAACAATATTCTCCATTAACATTCCTTCATTGATATTCAATCGATCAAAAAGAATTGCCCGATAAAGTTCATTATCTGTAAACTTCTTATCCTGAAATGTATGAGTCACAAGCAAACCTGTATCTGCCATATAACATTTTTGTGTAGCGCTATCAGCGCTCAGTGCAAGTCCAACATGAGGATCTGTCGCATTGAAACAAGCATTCACAATCATCGCTTCATTCAGCCAGACAAAAGAGTCCTCATAGGTTCGAAAACGAGCCTGTTTCCCGAGAGAAGAAAATCTATATTTCTTTTCCTTTTTGGACAACTGTCCCGGAATGCCGTCAAACACAGCAAATACTTTTTCTTCATAACCTGCTGCAAATTTTGCCACATCTTCGCGATAAAGATTCAATATCCGTCGTTTAGCAACATCCGATGCCTCAAAATCTTTACCCTTCATATAGGCTAGTACAGATTGTGGCATACCACCTACGAGAATATATTGACGAAAATCATTCATAACTTTTCTATGGAGAGTTTCTCCAAGAGGTGTCTTCGTTTCAAAGCAATGCCGGATCAATGGATAAGTTACCTCATCACCCATCGCCCATAAAAACTCTTCAAAATCTAATGGGAACATTTCAACATGATCTTCCTCCGAAGGAATGATGATATCCTGTACATTCTTTTTCAACCGGATCAGCGACCCGGTCTCAAGATAGTCAAACCTTCCATCTGCTACCAGATACTTGATAAGCTGACGGGCTCTTGGAAATTGTTGAACTTCATCAAAAATAATTAATGACTCTCTCTTATATAGCTTGGTTGAATAATATGCGGCAAGTTTTGCAAAAAAGAGATCCAAATCGGAACTGTCATTGACAAATAAATCCATTATATCTGTCGAAACTACTCCAAAATCAATCAGAATATAACTTTTGTATTCTGATTTTGCAAATGTCTCCGCAATATAACTTTTGCCAACGCGACGTGCTCCGTCAATCATCAGAGCTGTTGTTCCATTGCTATTATTTTTCCAGTCGACGAGCTCATTGTAAATTTTTCTTTTCAGCATCGTATCACTTCCTTGCAAATAGTATATCCCCTATATGCTTCAAGTATAACTTTGCACTTCCAAAAAGGCAAGATAAATTGATCTGTATTATCACAAAAAAGCAAGTTTGGTGTTTATAAATTTGCACGAAAAAGCAAGTTTTATCCATAGAAATTGCCCAGTTTTTGCTGCTCAGCTTTTTTCAACATGGCGTAATGCCTGATATTGAGACCGGGCACAGTCCCTGTCTCCATCAGTTCAAATCCGAATTTTCTGTAAATATCAACGTTGACTGTATTATGCGTCTCCAGATAGCAGCTCTGCCCACTCCGTCCGATGTAATCCAATACCGGATTCAATATCGTTTTCGCAATGCCCTGATGCTGACAGTCTCTCCTGACGACCAGGTCGTACAGATACCATCCATCATGGCCGGTATATTTTTTCTTCAGTTTCATCGAGTACTGTTCATATCGTTCGAGCCGCATCAGGATCGGGATTGGCAGGGTGAGACCTCCGGCTTTGAAAAACGGTATGATCTTGGATTCCTTAAACCCTGCGGGCGCCCATATGGAAAACCCGTTGAGTTCCGGACTGTCCGCCACAAACAGCGCTTCGTTTTTCAATGACTTGATCGATATCGTCCACAGTTTTCTCAAAATATCATAGTCAAATTTATCCTGTAATATCTTTTTTAACAGCTCATAATCCATATACGCGTCCGCATTGCAGTTTGCCGCTGCATCTATGTCCTTTTCCTTCAGCAGATACAGATTTTGAAATTCATGGATATCGCGATACTGTTCGTTCATCCTGTTTTTTAGATCCGACATGTCAGCCTCCGTTTGCTTTTTATCTTATGAGATTCTTATGTGTGCCTTCTTTGATCCTCTCCGTGGTTTCTATATTACTCTCTTTTGCTCTTTGGATGTTCTTCATAGTATGCCAGCTTATCCTCATACATAAAATGATCCATGCGGTTCATAAAATCATCCATCGTCTTCACGCGCAGATCGGCGATCGCATATCCCATGGATGCCGATAACCGGTACGGCTTACGATTCGCCTCATTTTCTTTCTCGAAATTCTCCTTTGCTCGCCCGATCAGGCTGCGGACCAGCTGCTCATCGATCGTGTTCAGCATCACCACAAACTCATCGCCTGCGTATCTGGTCACGACTCCGTATTCGCCAAATGACTTCCGGAGCAGTTCTGCCGCGATGATCAGTGCATCATCGCCTTCGGCGTGTCCATAGTTATCATTGATCTGCTTGAATCCGTTCAGATCGATCATGATACCGGCCACCCAGACATTCTTTTTCTTATAAGCCTGTTTCTGCAGGAATTCCAGATACACACGATTGTACAGTCCTGTCAGATGATCCATGAAAATGATCTCATTTTTCAGTGCGGTCAGTATGCCTGCGATCGCGATCGCAATCGACGTCCATGTAATGGCGATCTCTACAAAACATGCCTGTACGATCACTCCGATCGCGACAGGTACGAGAAATACCTGTACCGGGAACAGTTTCAGTGTACCGGTCTTCCGGCGGCATCTGCCATACAGATACATACTGTCTGCAATATACAAAAGTGCAAAGGCGAGGAACACCATATATGCAGGTCCTCTCTGATAGATGCCTTCTTTTACACTAAATACCAAAGGATAGAACAGATTGATAACCAGCAGAAGGCAGGCGATCAAACCGCCTGCCCGGTATATTTTTCTGCGGGTATCCGTAAACGGGATATTCAGATGTGTCAGAATAAATTGTGCCCATGTATAGCCGATCAGTACATTCCCCAGATAGAGCCACGATCCACTCAGGAACACCAGCATTTTTAAAAACGGTTCCGTACTGCCGGCAAGATAATAAACACAGCAGTCAGCGACATTGGAAACGGCTGTAATTCCCATCATCCGCAGAACGATCTGCATGTCTTTGCCATGATTCATCCTCTGTCTGTTGCTCAGATATAATGTAGCGATCAGCAATAAACTGATGATATTTGATGTAAATACAGAAAACGAAAGATTTGTATTCATATGATATATGTCCTCTCTCAAAAGCCAATTTTTCATGTACAGTACATTATACACGTTCAGATCCATAAATGAAAGATGAGATTTTCGGACATATATCCATAAAATCCTTATGATTACAGATTCCACTCCGTTGCCAGCATCTGCGTATCTACCATTCCTCTGTATATACCATTTTGTTGTTCAAGTGCCGCCGGGCTGCCGCTCTCTGCGACCACTCCATCCTTTAACACGACGATCTTATCTGCATTGGCCACTGTTCTCATTCGGTGTGCGATGATCATGACAGTCTTGTCTTTGATCAGCCGCGACAGTGATTCCTGTATCAACGTCTCGTTGTCCACATCGAGTGATGCCGTTGCCTCATCCAGCAGGATCACAGGCGCATCCTTTAAAAATGCCCGTGCAATAGAGATCCGCTGGCGCTCTCCGCCTGACATTTCCGAGCCGTTCTCGCCGATCATGGTATCGTAACCATTCGCGAGCTTTTCGATAAATGAATCACAATGTGCCAGCCTGGCCGCCTCTATCACCTCTGCATCCGTTGCGTCCTTTTTACCGATCCGGATGTTTTCCATCACGGTATTGTTAAACAGCGTGACATCCTGAAATACAATGGAATACAGTGACATCAGTGTCTCGGGATCGACCCCTGATATGTCCATGCCGCCAACGGTGATCGTACCGCTGTCTGCATCCCAGAATCGTGTTGCCAGACGTGACACGGTCGTTTTACCGCCTCCGGACGGACCGATCAGTGCTGTCACCTCTCCCTGTTTTGCGACAAATGATACGTCCTTTAACACAGCTTCTGTCGCATTATAAGAAAAACCGACATTTTTAAATTCAATGTCATAGCCTTTGTTCGTGAGGGTGGTCTGTCCCTCCTGCACATCATGCGAGAGGATCTCATCCAGGCGCTCACTCTGTACATTTGCTGCATTGATCGCAGCCACATTCTGGAGTGATACCTGCATCGGATCGTAGATCCTGGATACGACCATGAGGAACATGAAAAATGTCACCACATCCAGTTCTCCCCGGATCAGCAGATAACTGCCTGTCAGTGCGACGGTAGCGATACCCAGCTTCAATATCATCTGTGCACTTCCTACAAAAATTGCCATCCCCAGCTCCGTGACGATCGCATGTTTTTCTACGGCGTGTATTTTAACATCCAGATCTCTCATATAATCGTCCTGATAATTGTACGCCTGCAAGTCTCTGACACTCTCGAGCCCCTCCTGAATCCCGTCTGCGCATGCCATCTTGTACATCATCTGCTTTTTATTTAACTTATCCTGAACTTTTCCGGAGCATATGACGATCGCAAAAGATACCGGCAGCACCCACAATGCCGCGATCGCCATTCTCCAGTCAAAGAAAAACAGTCCCAATGCAACGATCGTCGTGGATATACATGCACCGACCAGCTCCGGTATAAAATGCGAAGAAGCTGTCTCCATCATCGCACAGTCTGACATGATTGTACTTGTGAGGTCTGACAGATCTTTTTTCCCAAAGAAGGAGAGCGGTATTTTTCTCAGTTTTTCTGCCAGTGTGATACGTCTGACTCCACTCTCTACATAAGTGGATAAAAACGTTGCATTATACTGAATGTATGTCGTGACCGCGATCAGAGCCAGTGACAGCACACATCCGGTCAGATAGAACATTCCGCGCCCCGCCAGCGTGCCCTGCATATAATCCTTGACTAAATAGTACAGCATCCCGACCGGCACCATCAGCACCAGATTGGATACGGTGACCGATACGAATGCTTTGATCATATCGGATGCGCCCTTATCTGAAAGGGCATATTTATGCATTAATTTTTCTCTCAGCTTCATCTTATGCACCTACCTTCCAGCTCACTGATCTGTGGAATGTGTTCCACATATGCGCGTACATACCATCCTGTGCGATCAGTTCTTCATGTCTGCCGCTCTGACAGATCTCACCATTCTGCAACACATAGATCCGGTCTACACCGGTGACGGATGACAGTCTGTGAGCGATCATGATCACAGTCTTTCCCTCTGACAATTTGCTGAAAGCTGCCTGAACTTTCGCTTCATTATCGGGATCTGCAAATGCAGTCGCCTCGTCTAATATGAGGATCGGTGCATTCTTGATCATTGCTCTGGCGATCGCGATCCGCTGCGTCTCTCCTCCGGAAAGGTAAGTTCCCTTCGATCCGATCACTGTGTCGATCCCGTCCGGAAGTTTTTCTATGATATCATCGCATTGTGCATTGTGAAGTGCCTCCAGCACCTGTTCACGTGTGGCATTTTTATTTCCCATGCGCACGTTATCATAGATCGACATCTTGAGCAGCCTGCTATCCTGAAATACAAAGGATACGGTATTCATAAGGTCAGCAGTTCCGATATTTCTGACATCGGCTCCTCCGATCTCTATCGAACCGCTGTCTACATCGGCAAATCTGGCGATGAGTTTGGCCAGCGTACTCTTTCCGCCACCCGACGGGCCGACAAATGCAACATGTTCACCGGAGCTTATATCCAGATTAATATCATGCACGGCATCGGCAACTGCTCCATCGTATCGGTAGCATACATTTCTGAAAGATATGGATGCATCCTTTGGTTTTTGGGGATCTATCGCCTGCGGGAGCGGCTTTTTGTCCAGCAGACCGTCGATCCTGTTTAACGCATCCTCTACAATCATGGCATTCTCACCCGCATACATCATCTTGGTCATGGTGACCGTGATGATCGGCGTGATGATGATGTAGAACATGAGATTGAGCAAAAAGGTTCCGTCCACACTTCCGCTATGCACATTTCCCAGCCAGAAAGTCGCTGCGATCAGTATCGCAAATACCGCATTGATCGCTGTGTTCAGTCCCATCATCGGGATCCTCAGATCCTCGGTATAAGCGATCGTCCATTTCTCGTACTTTTTAATGGAATCCCTGAATCTCTTAAACGAAAATACAGACTGTCCAAAGGTCTTTACGACCGGAATTCCTCTGACATACTCTACCGCCTCGCTGGACATCTCCTCCAGCGCATTCTGATATTCTTCCATCTTCTTTTTCATGTCCTCGCCCATCATCGTGCTCATGATCGCAAATCCGAGCACTACAGGGATCAGGCTCAGCAGTCCCAGTCTCCAGTCAAATACGAGCAGCAGTACCACAAGTCCTACCGGAGTTGCCGTGGCAACACATTTGTCCGGCAGCTGGTGCGCCAGATAAGTCTCTGTCGCCGCGCTGGACTCATTGACGATCTTTCTTACTTTTCCGCTGCCATCCTCATCCATAAAACCGAGTGGAAGTGTCATGATATGTCTCATCAGTCTGGAACGCATGGTTGCCTGCACATGAAATGCTGCGAGGTGCGAGCATACGAGTCCGATCATATAGATCAGCATCGCAAGTACCGCCGTTCCTACCGCACACCATCCATAAGCGGACAAATGTTGTGCTTTATCATAGTCCGGCGATACGCGGATCACCTCTCTGATGATCCTCCAGATATAATAAAATGGTACAAGTGCAAGAAATGCACTGACGGTGGCGAGTACCCATGAAGCAATCGCAAGATATCTGTAATTCTCTGCGTACTCAAACAGCCGTTTTGTCGGTTTTTGTGCTTTTTGTTCAGCCATTTGTTGATCCTCCCTTTTGAGATAGTTGCGTAATACGCAAATAAGTCATAACTAACTCATAATTTAAATAATAGGCTGCCCTTTGGTAACTACCGGCAACCTATTAAAGTATACTATGAAATGATCGTATTTGCAATACTACTTATGCTCTCCGCAATGCAACAACGGCTGCATCATCCTGCGGTTGAACCAGTCGATAAACGGCCCCATGCCAACTGCTGTGATGATCGTGGCCACGCCAACGACCGTTCCGAGTCCCTGCGTTCCCTGGCTGAGCACATACAATGCAACTCCGAGGATAACACAGATCACATCGGTTGTGATGCGGACAAATTTGAATCTGCCCAGATGGAACTTATTCGTCAGGATCAATGCGACCGAATCATAAGTAGATACACCCAGATCGGCGGTTATGTAGAGTGAGGCCGAAAAACACATGATGACAAATGCACCTGCGAACAATACGACCCGCCACAGGAGCGATATATCAGTCATACCTCCAAAGCACAGCTTCTGGAAAAATTCTACCATATATCCGAGCAGGAACAGATTGATAAATGTTGCCAGCCCCAGATAATGTCTGTCACAGATCAATCCGAAACACAGCAGTACGATATTGATCACCGTATAGACTGTACCGTAGGAGATCGGCAGCACACCGTCTACGCCGCTCACAAAGCTCTGGAATGGGTCTACACCAAGTGCTGCTGTCTTGAACATTGCTACAGACAACGCTGTCAGCACAACTCCCGCCAGCGACATCCACAGTCGCCGGATAAACATTCTCTTTTCGCTCATCCTCCGTCCTCCTTACAGTTCCTGTCCTGCCAGATAATTAGCAAACTGCTGTGCGGTACGGCCTGAGATACCGCCGTGACTCAGCTCCCACTTATTTGCTTCCGCACGGATCTGATCATCCGGCATCGTAACACCGAGTCTGCGCGCCAGCTTGATCGCGATATCGAAATACTCCTTCTGGCTCGGCTTAGAGTAGTTGATCGTCACACCGAAGCGATGTACCAGAGACAGCTTTTCTTCCATCGTATCAGACTGATGCATGCCGTTCTGAACCGTCACATCGTTTCTGTCAGACCAGTTCTCCTTGATCAGATGTCTGCGGTTGGAGGTCGCATAGATCAGGATATTTTCGGGTTTCGTCTCCACGCCGCCCTCGATAACGGCCTTCAGGAACTTATATTCGATCTCGAACTCCTCAAAAGAGAGGTCATCCATATAGATGATAAATCTGTAATTGCGGTTTTTGATCTGAGCGATCACGTTCGAGAGGCTGGCGAACTGATGTTTGTAGATCTCGATCATGCGCAGTCCCTGATCGTAGAACTCGTTGACGATCGCTTTGATACTGGTGGACTTGCCGGTACCGCTGTCACCGAACAGCAATACATTGTTGGCCTTGCGTCCTTCCACGAATGCGCGGGTGTTGTCCACGAGCTTTTTCTTCTGGATCTCGTAACCGATCAGATCATCCAGTACAACCTGATCCATATTATTGATCGCACGGAACTCTACCTGTGTGCTGCCCTCCGGACAATGGATACGGAATGCCTTATTCAGACCGAACATGCCCACTCCGTAATCCTTATAAAATCCGGTAATGCCATCAAAAAATTCGTCCACATCCTTCGCTGCAGCGAGTCTGCTGCTGAGCGTATGTACCTTTTCGCTGACGTTTTTATTGTACATCAGTTCCGGCTTGCTGATCGCATGATAGTCCGACAACACGGAAAAGCAGTCAATTCCCAGCTGCTGCTCCAGCTTTGAAAAATCATAGTGGAACAACTCATAAAATGCCTCAAAATCATTTTTCGCAAAATGATTGGCGCTGGCGCCCTCACTGGCACCGATCTTCTCACAGGTCAGACTGAACGGATTCTCATCCATGATCAGCACAAATGTCAGATAGCTCTGCCAGAGATTCTCGTTAAATCCGTAATCCGTCGCTACCTTTAAGATACGCTTTACCTGCTGATAGACGCGGGTGCGCAGCTCATTGCTCTTCTCAAATGCATCATCGCTCTCTGCCTGCGCACAGATATCAGCTAACTGCATGAGAATACTGTCCTTTGGCATATCTCCGTACATGATCAGTCTTGATAAAATATGATTCATTGTCATTCTCCTTTTACCACGGCATGATTCTTCAGATATTTGACCCACTTGTCGTAATACTGTGCATACAGATGTACATCATCAAAGGTCAGATCCTGCTTCAATGCATGGTTTTCATCTTCGTATATTTCCTGGATATTCAGATAAAAAATGTGTATTCCATCCGTCAGCTTTGCGATCGCACAGTTTTTATCACGGATATTCGTGTTATTGAACACATCATCCGTCCGATCCTTTTTCGGGCTCACTCCCATGATGGACTGTACATAGATGACCGCATCCGGCTGCCACTTGCGCATTTTATCCAACACATCCTTATATGCTTCCTTAAAACGCTCCGTGCCACCGGTGCCCAGCTCGTTGATGCCGACCATCAGATAGATCTTGCCATACTGGTAATTCTGCAGCATATCACTCACGGTCACATCTTTTCCGGTCTTCGGATCTTCTACAAACTTCTCATCTAATAGATTATATATCGTTAAGCCGGTTTTTGAAAAAAAAGTTGCATTGGTCAGCCCGGAATAATCATACATTCCTACGATCCGGGAGTCTCCGATAAATACAGCATCGTCAAAATAATCATTTTTGACCTTCTGATAATCATATTCTGTCGTGAGCGGGATCTTGCCTGGATCAGTATACCACGGTGAATCCGTCTGTTTCTTCTCATAGGTAATATATTTTGGTTTGATCTTCTTTTGCTTCGTCCCTGATCCGGCAGTGTTCTGTCCGTCAGTCTCACCCGGCATCCGGTCATTCGTCTCCTCAGACGATACCAGATCCTCCTGCGATGACTCGTGTCCATCGGCTTCCATGATCGCCTGCTCACTCAGATCCGGCGCACGGTTGGAGCCGATCGTTCCATCGATGGAATCATTGGAAACCAGTTCCTGTGTATCATCTGTAATCCAGTCTGCAGTCGTATCCTCCTGCTCCTGTGAGGTATCTGTCTCCTGTATGACCTGCGGCAGATGCTCTGCTGCCGCGACCACACCCCAGCTGCAGAGCAGACATACAGCCAGCGGGCAGGCCTTTATAATCTTTTTTAATCTCTTCATCTTGTGTACCTCTTGTATTTAAAACCTGAAATATAAAAACGGGTTAGCGGCTCCCTGCCGGATCTCATAGACTGACAGCCAGAATACGACCAGACATACGATGACCATGATCGGCCGTCCCTTCAAGCGGCGATACAGGCGCACCGGGAACCATGTGGCGCACAGCGCACAGACTGCAAACAGCCATCCGTATTGCCGGAGATAGCGCAGGAGCTGCTCTGTGCCTACCAGCACAGGCGCCGTGTGAATACCGATCATCTGTTTCAGATAGATCATAAGCTGTGACAGATCCGTGATCTCGAATACCATCCAGCTGACCGGTATCAGTATCCACATATATAGACGGCTAAATACCACATGCCGTTGCAGGAAATCTCCATATATATTCTTTTCTGCTGTCAAAAGCACAAAAAAACCGATCCCCCACAGCACAAAGTTCCAGTTGGCACCATGCCACAATCCGGTGAGTGCCCATACGATAAATATATTACAGATCGTGTGCACTCTGCCCTTACGGTTGCCGCCCAGCGGAATATAGACATATTCACGGAAAAAGCGGCCGAGTGTGATATGCCAGCGCCGCCAGAATTCCGTCGCACTGCGCGACATATACGGCACGGTAAAGTTGCGCGGGATCTGAAATCCCATCATCGCTCCCAGTCCCATTGCCATCAGCGAATATCCCCAGAAGTCAAAATAGATCTGGAATGAAAATGCAAACGCTCCCATCCATGCGACCGGCGTTGATATTGATGAAAATCCGATTCCCTGCACCTGATTCCAGAAAATGGATATTTTATTTGCCAATAATACTTTAGAGGCCAGTCCCAGACAGAAGATCTCCAGTCCACGTTCGAACATTGGCAGTGTCACAGTTCTGTTGCGAAGCTGTGCAGACACTTCCCGATACTGTACGATCGGACCTGCGATCAACTGCGGGAACATGCTCAGATAGGTCGCAAATTCCAAAAAACTGCCCGGATCATCGATATTGCCCATCGACACATCCGCCACATAGGAGATCATCTGGAACGTGTAAAAGCTGATACCTAACGGCAGCGTCAGATGAAGCATAGGCACCAGTTCCCGATTCAGCAGCAGATTCATATTTTCCGCAAAAAAGTCAAAATATTTGAATAAAAACAAGGCTCCCAGATCCAGTACCAGTACACTGGTCAGCCAGAATCGCTGTCCACCGGTTTTCCCGGAACGCTTGCAGGATGCCACCGCGCGCGCTGCACCGTAATTGACGATGATGGATCCGAGCATCAGCAGCACATAGACCGGTTCACCGATCGCATAGAAGGTCAGACTTCCCAGAAAAAGTACCGCATTTCTGCCCCTGCCGGGCACCAGAAAATAACATATGAGAAATATCGGTAAAAACCGGAAAATGAACTCTATACTCGAAAATAGCATCTCCTAAAACCTCGCTTTTATGCAAACCTCGTAATGTACCGTTTATGTAGTTTACGCTCTGAAATTCTCAAAGTCAATAGGTTATATTGCAGTATTTGAGAATTCGAGTTAAAATATTCAGATGCGATTATATCTTACCGATAAAGGAGTACAATTTTATGAATAAAAAAGAAATCATGGAGATCAAACGACGGCTGAAAAAAGAGAGCTGCACGTTTACAAGGCTGTGCGGCTGCTATGTCGATGCCGAGAAAAATAAGGTTGTCAATTTCGGACAGACCTTTTTAAATCTGGAAGACGAAGAATTCTACAAATATCTGGAGATCGCCAAAAAGGTGCTCTCCGGTAATATCGGAAACAATCTGCTGACATTGGACATCCCTCTGGAAGAGGAGGCCGCAGGCGGCAGACAGCAGTTTCTCATGGGACTGCGCGAGAGCAAATTAAAAAGCGAAGAACTAATCGACCGTTTCTATGATCTGGTCATCGACAGCTATGATTACGCTGGCAACTATCTGATCCTGGTGTTCCACGATGCATATGATGTCATGACACGCACGACCGACAACAACAAACTCGACGAATCTGAAGAAGTCTACGAATATCTGCTGTGTGCCATCTGTCCGGTATCTCTGTCCAAGCCCGGACTTGGCTACCGCGCAGACGAGAACCGTATCGGACCACGTATCCGTGACTGGGTCGTCGGTGTCCCCGATACCGGATTCGTATTCCCTGCCTTTAATGACCGCACGACCGATATCCACTCACTGCTGTTCTACACCCGCGATACCAAGGAACCTCATTCCGAATTCATGGAGAACGGGCTGGGCTGCGGCAGCAAACGGACAGCAACAGAACAGAAAAATCTGTTTTCTCATATTGTAAAGCATGCACTCGGCGATGATGATGAAAACAGCAACGAAGTTCTGCTCGATCTGCAGCAGAAAATGAGTGATTATATGGAAGAACAGGATGTGTTGTTTGACGAAGAGACCGGTGTGATCCTCGAAGGAGATGAGCTCGAAAAACTCATGAGCGATACCGGTATCTCGGATGATGCAGCCTCCTCCATCAAAGAGGCCTACAAAGAAAATTTTAGTGACCAGATGCCGGAAGTCGCTCATCTGATCGACCAGAAATCGTTAGAAGCCAACGCGCGCGTCCGCGAAGAAGAAGCACTCCGCGCCGAGGTCGAAGAACTCAAGCAGCAGGTAGCGCTGCACCAATCCTCCGGTAATGATACCGCAGATGATCCGGACGACGCGATCAAGACCTATGATGTGATCTTGCGTGTAAAGCCCGAAAAAGTACCGCAGATCAAATCCCAGATGATCGACGGCCAGAAATGCCTCATCATCCCTATGGATGAAAACGAGCATGCCGCCGTCAATGGGATCAATACTACGGTCTGATTGTTTGTTACATATTTAAATATTCTGAATAGAATAAGTCGGAACGATATCCTGAATATAAGAACGGATATCGTCCGGCTCTTCTACTACATATTCTTTCAGGTGCTGCAGCTGTGCCAGGAACTTTTCTTCATCCAGTTCGATCGGTTTGCCGATATGTATGAGCTGGTTTTCCGTGTTCTGAAGACCTTCCTCTTCCATCAGCATCTCTTCGTATAATTTTTCACCGGGACGAAGCCCTGTAAATTCGATCATGATATCCTCATTCGGCTTATGTCCGGATAAGAGGATCAGGTTCTTGGCCAGATCCAGGATCTTGACCGGCTCACCCATATCCAGTACAAAGATCTCTCCGCCCTTTGCATAGGCTCCCGCCTGCAGAACGAGCGATACCGCCTCCGGAATCGTCATAAAATATCGGATAATATCCGGATGTGTGACCGTGACCGGTCCGCCCTCTTCGATCTGCTTTTTAAACAGCGGGATCACGCTTCCGTTACTGCCCAGCACATTTCCAAACCGCACAGCCACAAATTCCGTTTCCGAACGGTTGTTATATGTCTGAATGATCATCTCGCACACACGCTTGGTCGCTCCCATAATATTTGTCGGATTGACCGCCTTATCGGTCGAGATCATGACAAAACGCCGGACATGATATTTATCGGCCGCCTGAACGACCTTCCATGTACCGAGCACATTGTTTTTAACTGCCTCATTCGGGCTGTCCTCCATCAGCGGCACATGCTTATGCGCTGCCGCATGGTAGACGATATCCGGCCGGTACATCGCGAAGATATCATCCATACGCTTTGTGTTGCGCACGGATGCGATGAGCACGACCAGATTCAGTTCCGGATGCTTCATCTTCAGTTCCTGCTGGATGCTGTATGCATTATTTTCGTAGATATCTATAATGATCAGCTGCTTCGGCTGATGCTGTGCGATCTGACGGCACAGCTCACTGCCGATCGATCCACCGCCTCCGGTGACCATCACGACCTTATCTGACACATAGCCCATGATCGAATCCAGATCTACCTGTACCGGCTCACGTCCCAACAGGTCATTGACATCGACCTCTTTGAGCTTGCTGATGCTGACTTCACCGTTTACCAGCTGATAGATACCGGGCAGACGCTTTAACTCGCATCCGGTCTCCTTACAGATATCGACGATCTCCTTGATCTCCTTTGCAGAAGCGGACGGCAGCGCGATCATGATCTCATCGACTTCAAGCGAAGCTGCATATTCTTCAATATCATTACGTGTTCCGATGACACGGATACCATGAATAAAAGTCCCCTGCTTGCCCGGATCATCATCGATCACGCCGACAACATTTTTGTTGACCTGACGACTGTTCAGGATCTCTTTGATCAGCGAGCTTCCGGCCGATCCGGCTCCGATGACGAGGACATTTTTCCGCTCGTAACGGTCTCCGCCGACTCTGCCGAACAGTGCACGCAGCCCCCGGTAGGAAAACCGTCCACACAACGTAAATCCCAGCAGGAAAATACCATACAGCATATAAAAGCTGCGCGGCAGCGGATATGCTTTTTCCCTGTGATTGAGCAGGATGATCACCGTGTTGACTACCGCATCGGTCACGCACGCCGACACCATATACATCATCTCGGTCAGTCCCGCATACGTCCACAGGCTGCTGTAGAGCCGGAAGATCCCAAAGATCACGACTGTAGCGATCATGCTGATCCATATCGTCTCCCACAGCACGGTCAGATATTGTGACGGTACATCATTCGGATGAAAATCAAAGCGCAGCAGCAAGGCGAGATAACTCGCCAACGCTACGGCTGCGATATCATAACAGATCAGATAAATACGTCTTATGAGTATTTTTGCATTCATTTGTAGCTCCAATTATTCTCTATTTCCATAAGGATTTGATAACACCGCAGATGCGTTCGAGATCCTCATCACTCATCTTCGTATCACTGGGCAGACATACGCCGTGCGAAAACAGTGTGCCGGATACGGAATCATCCGCACCCATCTGCTCATCTGTGATATGGAATGCCTCGCGTCCTGCCGCATGACCTTCGCCGTCCACGCCCACGAAATCACAGTCCGCAAATACCGGCTGCAGGTGCATCGGTTTCCACACCGGGCGGCTCTCCACATCGTCCGCCTCCAGCGCCAGTATGATATCCATCGGCCTGACCGGACACTCCGGTGCGATCTGAATGGCACTCAGCCAGCAGTTGCTCGTGTAGACATCTGCTACCGGCATCATGGAAATCCCGGGCAATACACCGATCTCTCTCTTGTAATATTCGTAAATATACTGCTTCTTGGCAACCCTCTGATCAAGAACCTTGAGCTGGCCTCTGCCGATACCTGCCACGATATTACTCATACGGAAGTTGTATCCGATCTCACTGTGCTGATACCAACGCGCCGCATCGCGGGACTGTGTCGACCAGAAACGTACTTTGGCAATTCGCTCTTTTGCCTGTTCCTCATCCTTCAGATTACAGAATAACATACCTCCGCCGGATGTCGTGATGATCTTATTTCCATTAAAGGAAAAAATACCATAATCACCGAATGTACCGATATATTTCGGTTTTCCATCCGTACATTTTCCCGTATAAGTCGTTCCGAGGCCTTCTGCCGCATCTTCTACCAGCGGTACACCATATTCATGACAGATCGCTACGATCTCATCCATATTGGCTGCAAGACCATACAGATGTACGACGATCACCGCCTTCGGCAGACGTCCCATTGCCTTATATTTTTCCAGTCCTGCACGAAGTGCCACAGGACTCATATTCCATGTCTCATAATCACTGTCGATAAACACCGGCTCGGCTCCCACATAGGTTACAGGATTCGCCGAAGCAGAAAAAGTGAGCGACTGCGTAAATACAACATCCCCGGCTCCGATTCCAAGTGCCATCAGCGCCATATGGATCGCCGATGTACCGGAACTGAGCGCAGCTCCCTGTCCGGCTCCGATCTTCTCTCCCAGTTCGATCTCAAATCCTGTCACATTCTCCCCGAGAGGCGCGATAAAATTCTTGTCAAACGCTTCCTGTATGTACGCTTTCTCATAGCCTTCCTCTGACATATGGGGAGATGCAAGAAAAATATGCTCTTTCATGTTCTCTATTCCTCCTTTGTTCCCATGAACTCTTCCATCGTGGCACTTCCTGTCTGATTGATGTCGGAATGATGCAATACCTTTCCGACCGTCATCAGTATGATCCTGACATCCAGCAAAAAGGATTCGTTTTCCACATATTCTACATCATATGCGAACTTCTGCTCCCAAGAGATCGCATTTCTGCCATTGACCTGTGCCCATCCGGTCAATCCCGGCCGCACATCGTGACGATGTCTCTGTCGCTCATTATAACGCGGCAGATATTTCACCAGCAATGGTCCCGGTCCCACAATACTCATATCACCTTTGAAAATATTCCGTAAGTCCGGCAATTCATCCAAACTTGTCGCACGCAGCTTCTTGCCGAAAGCCGTCAGCCGATACTCATCCGGCAGCAGTTCTCCTTCTGCATTGCGTGCATCCGTCATACTGCGAAATTTATACATACGAAAAATCTTCTCGTTTCTTCCCGGCCGCCGCTGGGAAAAGATCACCGGACTGCCCAACCGTTTTCTGACCACTACCGCCAGTATCAAGTATACCGGAGACAGCACGATCAACGCAATTCCCGACAATATCAGGTCTATGCCTCTTTTTATCACGCGATCATAGATCATGGATTCCATACCTCCCCGAAAAATGTGACTGACTGCGCGTCTGCATATTTTCATCAAACATGGTCAGCATCTCCTCAACCAGATGTCTTTCCCGCTCACTGCAGGCCTCTAGGCTGACCATTATATGCCGGTTGCCTGCGATCAGATAATCCGTCGACACATGAAAGATCTTTGATAAGGCAACACAACTGTCTATCGACGGATAGGTCTGTGCGCATTCCCATGACTGTACACTCGACCGGCTGACATGCATGCGCTCTGCCAGTTGTGCCTGCGTCATTCCACAGTCTTCACGCAATCCGCGAATGCGCTTTGCAGCCGTTTTCTTCGCCATATTTCTTCCTCCGTCTCCGGCCGGATTTCCCGGTTGCCGGTATTATCTATCTGTGATAAATCTTATTCTCTGACTCATACTTTGCCTCACTGGTCAGATGCATACCGAGACGCTTAAAGATCTTCTCATCTACAGATGACAGCAGCACTGACGAATGCGCATTCAGTCCGCGCAGCTTGGTAAGCTGTGCTAATGCATGCTCCGCATTTTTATCCGATGCGGCAGATGTAGACAATGCGATCAGTATCTCATCCGTGTGCAGACGCGGATTGCGGCTGCCCAGATAATCGGTCTTCAGTCTCTGGATCGGCTCGATCGCCTTCGGTGATACGAGATGGATCTCATGATCGATACCGCCCAATACCTTTAACGTATTTAAAAGTACTGCCGCAGACGCGCCGAGCAGATCTGTTGTCTTGCCGGTGACGATCGTACCATCTTCCAGCTCGATCGCAGCAGCCGGATGGCCGGTCTCTTTTTCACGCTGTAATGCAGCTTTGGCTACCGCGCAATCATCCACGGAAAGTCCTGCCTGCTTCATCAGAAGCTCCAGCTTGTACAGTGTCTCTTTCTTGCCGGTTCCGCGCTTGCAGTCGCACAGTCCCTGATAATATCTGCGGATGATCTCGCGGTAAGAAGCCTCTTTGCATACTTCATCGTCCGTAATGCAGTTACCGATCATATTGACGCCCATGTCGGTCGGTGACTTGTACGGGCTCTCTCCCTGGATCTGCTCGAACATTGCATGCAGTACCGGGAAGATCTCCACATCTCTGTTGTAGTTGACCGTCGTCTCTCCGTAAGCTTCCAGATGGAACGGATCGATCATATTCACATCGTTCAGATCCGCTGTTGCCGCCTCGTATGCGATATTGATCGGGTGCTTGAGCGGTACATTCCAGATCGGGAATGTCTCAAACTTGGCATATCCGGCCTTGATACCGCGCTTATACTCATGATAAAGCTGTGACAGACAGGTTGCCATCTTACCGCTTCCGGGTCCGGGCGCCGTGATCACGACGAGCGGTCTCGTTGTCTCTATATAGTCATTTTTACCATAGCCCTCATCACTGACGATTCTGGGTATATCACTCGGATAACCCGGAATCTTATAATGATGATAGGTACGGATACCCAGATCATGCAGTCGCTCACCGAACTGGTCTGCCGCAGGCTGACCCGCATACTTTGTGATGCAGACGCTGCCAACGTACAAGCCAACACCGCGGAATGCATCGATCAGTCTGAGTACATCCATATCATAGGTGATGCCGAAATCTCCGCGGATCTTGTTGCCTTCGATATCCTCTGCGCTGATAACGACTACGATCTCTGCCTGATCCTTTAATTCCAGCAGCATATGCAGCTTCGAATCCGGTTGGAAGCCCGGCAGCACTCTGGACGCGTGATAATCATCAAACAGCTTTCCGCCGAACTCCAGATACAGTTTATTGTCAAACTGCCTGATCCGCTCCAAAATATGCTCGGACTGCATCTTCAAATATTTGTCGTTATCAAATCCTATTTTCATCGTTTACTCCTTTTCCCCTCTTCGTATATTTTGATCTGTTTTATCTTCACGGTCGGCAAACGACCGGTCATTACCACTCTCTATTATACCAAAGCAATCCCAGAAAGCAATAACATAAAAATTATATATTTTTCTTTGGGCTGGAAATACTCAATATAACAAAAAATACAATTCACAGAGGAGGTTTTTTGACATGTCAACGGAACAGACAATCAAACTATTGCAGGAGGTGAACTCCGGCACACAGATGGCAGTTGATGCGATCGATGAGATTCTCGAAAAAGTGCAGGATCAGAAACTGGCAGATATACTATCCAAATCCAAGACCGATCATGAAAAGCTCGGTGATGAGACACACGCTCTGCTGCAAAACTACAACGATCCGCCAAAAGATCCCGGCATGATCGCCAAGGGAATGTCCTGGTTAAAAACAAATACAAAGATGATGATGGATGAAAGTGACCGCACCGTCGCCGATCTGATCACCGACGGCTGCAATATGGGGATCAAGACGATCTGCCGGCACCTGAATGACTATCCGGATGCCGGCGAAAATGTGAAAAAAATGGCAAAAGAACTGATCCGTCTGGAGGAGGATCTGCGTCAGGCTCTGCGTGACTATTTATAGTCACTTCCGCGCTATTGCTTTTGCGATGGACTGATCCACCGGCGCATAGGGGATCAGCATCGCCTGCAGCGCGTGATAGATATCCGATTTTCCGGGCCATACAGTCTCCTTCAGATGATTATGCTCATCGAGCTGATGGAACCAGGAACCGCAGCTATGATCCAGCACGGTATCATCGAGATATCTCATAAATTCACTGTAATCATCCGCATATCTCTCATCTCCCGTCACGCGGTACAACACGGCAGACGAGTTGATCGCTTCCGCCAGCGTCCAGTGCATTCTGTCATGTACGACCGGCTGTCCGTTCCAATCGGTGGTATATACGATTCCCGGTGCACCATCTGCGTTCCACGCATCCGTCACCGCCCGGTCATACAAGCGCACAGCCATCTGTACATAAGGCTTCGCACCGGCACTTTGTGTGCCGTATGTGGATGTCGCCCACTGGGTGATCAGTCTGGCCCACTCGATACCGTGTCCGGGTGTCGCTCCATAAGGTTTGAACGGATCGTCCGGCGTCTCGCGGTTTTTCTCCAGATCCGGCTTCCAGTCAGATGAAAAATGCTCCGGTATCCGGTCATGATTGTCCTGTGCCCAGCCGATGACCCGGTCGATGATCCTGCCCGCACGCTTGCGGTATGTCTCATCTCCGGTCGCATCAGCCACTGCTAAAAATGCCTCAACCGTATGCATGTTGGCATTGATGCCACGGTAGTCATCCAACACGGTAAACTCCGTATTCCACGTATCACACGATAAGCCCTCTGCCTCATTCCAGAAGCGCGCATCATAGAGTGCAAGTGCGTCATCCAGCAGTTCTTTTGCACCTTCCCGGCCTGCGAGCAGCGCGCTCGTCGCCGCCAGTATGACAAACGCATGTGCATAACACTGCTTGCCCGGAACAACGGCTCCCTCGCTGGTCAGTCCGGCATACCAGCCGCCGTTTTGGCTGTCATGCAGTTCACCGCGAAGTCCCCGTAATGCAGCATCCACAAGTGCTCCGCTGCCCTCATGTCCCAGCATCGTGCCGATGCTGTATACATGTGCCATCCGGCTCGTGATCCACGTCTCACGGTCACGCTCTTTCCACGGTGTACCGTCATCTCCGAGATAATAGGATGATCCTCCCGGAGACGGGAAACGGTGCCCGAATGTCAGCAGTGCCTGTGCATTATCAGCCAGAAACTGCCGGTTTTCCTGTGTGTCGATCTGATATTTCGGATTTACTTGTGTACTCACTTGATTTACCCCCATTTCCTGTTTTCCTGCTTATTCCTCTGATCCGCTAGTCAAACGTGACCCGGCCTGCTCCTTCCACCCGGATATCGGTCTGATAAAACATCTGCAGCGCCCGGATCATATACTCTGTATCACTAACTCCCGCTGTCTCATAGCTGGAATGCATCGCCAGCTGTGCGAGCCCGATATCAACCGCATGCAGACTCACCTGCGTATTGGACAGATTGCCCAGCGTCGATCCGCCTGCACTGTCACTGCGGTTGGCAAATGCCTGCACCGGAACATCAGCCAGCTCACAGATCTGCGCGAACACCGCACGGCTGAAGGCATCCGTCGTATATTTCTGGTTGGCACTTTCCTTGATGACTACTCCCCGGTTCATCCATACGCAGTTTTCCGCATCTGTCTTCTGCGGATGATTCGGATGCACGGCATGCGCATTGTCACAGCTCACCAGATAGGAGCGCGCCTGCGCCTGCAGATACTCTTCTCTCGTCCTGCCAAGTCCCGCATTGATCCGCTCGAGCACATCCGTGAGAAATGTGGACATCGCACCCTGCTTGGTATTGGAACCGACTTCCTCATTATCAAAACAGCAGTAGACGTTGACCACACGATCGTTCCCGGCCTGTAAAAATGCCTGCAGGGACGCATACGCACACTGCAGATCGTCTAACTTCGGGCTCGATATAAATTCATCCTTCACACCCCAGATAACGCCTGTCTGACGATTGACCAGGAACAGATCTTTTGCCATAAGATCCGTCGTCCGGACGGCCAACTGCTGTGCGATCCATGCATCAAAAGCACCTTTTTTCAATTCTCCCGCGGAAAACAGCGGACACAGATCCACCTGTCTGTTATATTTATAGCCGTTATTGATCTCCCTGTTAAAATGAATCGCCACATTTGGGATCAGAAGTACATCCTGATCCGGCGCGAACAATTCGGATACGATCGCGTCATCTTTTCTCACCAGCACTCTGCCTGCCACACCAAGCGGCCGGTCAAACCAGGTACTGTCGATCATTCCTCCATAGGCTTCCACGTTCAACCGCAGATATTCACCCGGCCCATCCAGTTCTGCCTCGTTTTTGATCTTATACGAAGGAGAATCACTGTGAGAAGCGCACAACTGGAAATGATAATCCGTTAATTCCTTTCCTATACGAAATGCGATGATGCTCGATCCGTTGCGTGTCGTATAATAACATCCACCTGGCTCGATCTCCCAATGTTCCGATTCCGGCAGACAGACAAACCCGGCCTGCTCCAACTGCTCCCCGATCGTATGCACCGTATGAAATGCACTGGGGCATCGCCCGATAAATGTCAGCAATCCGTTTGTATGATCCATCCTCACATCACTCCTTTCCTATGCCTTGACCGCCCAGCGCATCTTGGTCGATCTCGCCCTCGGATTCATGCGGCATTCCTCCGCCGACGGACGGATCACGTCGTCCGCTGCCTCCGCATAGATACCGGCGCGTTTCAACTGCTTGAATGCCTTTTTGACCAGCCGGTCCTCACCCGAATGGAACGTCAGGACTGCGACACGTCCACCCGGCTTTAAGATGCCGTCGAGCTTTTCCAAAAAGCTGTATAATACCTCAAACTCACTGTTCACATCGATGCGCAGCGCCTGAAACGTCCGGGCGCACGATTTTTTGGTCAGTTCTGCACGTTCTTCCCTGGACATGCCTTTCACGGATCTGGTCAGTGCCGACTCTACAGCCGTGCGAAGCTCTGTTGTCGTATCCATCGGCGCACCTTTGCGCATCCGGTCAAATACTTCCTCTGCGATCTCTCTCGCATACGGTTCATCCGAATTCTCGATCAGCATGCCCTCAAATTCCTTTTTACTGATCTGCCGCAGCCGCTCGGCTGCACTGTCACCATGCATCGGATCCAGCCGCAGATCCAACGGTCCTTCGATCTTATAAGAGAATCCTCGCGCAGGATTGTCGATCTGCATGGATGATACCCCCAGATCTGCCAGCACAAAATCAAACAGACCGTACTGTTCTGCCACCTGATCGATATTGGCAAAATTCGTCAGGCAAAACTGAAAGATATCCTCTCCGTAACCGGCATCCCGCAGCCGTTTTACCGTCTTTTCCGACTCGATTGGATCGATGTCGAGTGCTACCAGCCGCCCTTGTCCCTGCAGCGCTTCCAACATCTTTCTGGAATGGCCGCCATAGCCCAGCGTACAATCCAGCCCCTGCTGTCCCGGCTGAATATTCAGAAAGTCCAGTATCTCCTGCACCATGATCGAGATATGCATCCCCGCCGGGGTCGATCCTTTTTCTATGACATGAGCCACCGTATCCGCATATTTTTCCGGATCGTGCTCCTTATATTTTTCCTCGTATTTCTTCGGATATTTACCCGAATAGCGGACGCGCCGCTTGTGTCCTGTCTCTTCCATCTGCACTGACACCCTCCGATCCTTCTGCAATTATGCACGATCCATAGCTTCGATATAATCCTTTGTATCTGTGAAGATTTTGTTATTCAACTTCTATTTCCTTAATGTTGAATTCATTCCCCTGTACCAGATACGTCTGCTCACTGCCGCAGTTTGGGCAGATCTTACCGTATGTAACGGTCGGATACGTCTGCTGGCAGTCCTCGCAATACGTAATGGCGGGCAATGTCTCCACCACAAGTTCGGATTCATTGAACAGTGGCCGCTTTTTCGCGGCCCATGTCCAGCAATTCTGTAAATAGGACTCGATCACCGTAGATACTTCTCCCAGTTCGAGGATCACCCGATGGATATGTTCTACTTTATTTTCCATGGCCACCTGTTCCAGTTGGTCCATAATATGAAATGTGACGCCTAATTCATGCATAATCATGCTCCCTATTTTTTCTTAAATTTCACCTTGATCGACTGCTTGACCATATTCGGCAGAATGTATTTTAACTTATCCTCTGACGGGTGCATCTCAGACGCACCTGGAAGTTCTCTGTGCAGATGGATCGCATCAAATACACATCTGGTCGTGCAGACACCGCAGCCGATACACTTGTTGGGATCTACGACAGATGCGCCACAGGACAGACAGCGCGCGGTCTCCTGCTTGACCTGTTCTTCGGTGAAGCTGTGTGACAGATCGCGGAACGTCTCTGCCTGTGCCTTCACATCCGCTCTCGGCGGAATCTGACGCTTGGAGTCATCATAGGTCTCTACCTTGATATTCTCCTTGTCCAACTCGATAAAATCACGACGGTTTCGACCGATCGTCAGTGTACAATGCTCATGTACATAGCGATGCAGTGAGATCGCGCCTTCGCGTCCTGCCGCGATCGCATCGATCGCAAATTTCGGTCCTGTATATACATCTCCTCCGACAAAGATATCGGGTTCGGAAGTCTGATACGTCAGCTTGTTGGCTATTGCGCCTCCGTTCGGGCGAAGCTCTACATGCAGGTTGTCCAGCATATGACCCCAGTCAATCGCCTGTCCGACTGAGAAGATCACATGACGGCATGATACGGTGATCGTATCCTCTTCGTCATACTGCGGTGAGAATCTTCCCTGCTCGTCAAAGACACGCACACATTTTTTGAGTACGATACCACTGACATGTCCGTTCTCTTCGAGAACTTCCTTCGGTCCCCAGCCGCAATTCAACTCGATGCCCTCTGCCAGTGCTTCCTCGATCTCCTCATTGCTCGCAGGCATTTCCTCCCGCTGTTCCAGACAGAACATAGAGATCTTCATGGGCCTCTTCAGCGAATGGATCAAAGGACTCTTCTTCAACGCCTTCTGTAAGATTCCGTGCCCCTCTGTATTTGTACAACGGCTGCTGATCCGTGCTGCATCGATCGCTACGTTACCGCCGCCGATCACAACCACATCCCCTTCCAGTGCAAAGCTCTCATTTGCGCCTGCTTCTCTCAGGAAATCAACTGCTGCGTATGCTCCTTTTGCATTCTCACCGGTGATACCGGGCTTTCTGCCCTTCTGACATCCGATCGCAGCATAAAATCCTTTATATCCCTGTTCACGGAGTTCTTCGACCGTGATATCCTTGCCGATCTCTACACCACAGCGGATCTCTACGCCCATCTCGCGGATCACATCGATCTCGGCAGCCAGCAGATCCTTTTCCAGCTTATATGACGGAATACCATAGCGCAGCATACCGCCGGGCTCCTCGTTTTTCTCAAATACGGTCGGCTTGTATCCGGTCAGCGCCAGGTAATATGCGCAGGACAGACCGGCCGGGCCTGCTCCGATGATCGCGATCTTCTCGTCGAATCCACCCTTGAGTGACGGGATCGTGGGCTTCGGAATATAGCGTGTCGCAGCATTCAGATCACGCTCCGCGATAAAACGCTTGACTTCATCGATCGCTACAGCCTCATCGATCGTTGCTCTCGTACATGCATCCTCACAACGGCGGTTGCAGACATGACCGCAGACTGCCGGTAACGGATTATCCTTCTTGATCAGCGCAAGCGCCTCATCAAAACGACCTTCCTTTGCCAGCTGCAGATATCCCTGTACCGCAACATGCGCCGGGCACGCAGTCTTGCAAGGTGCTGTACCTGTATCATAACAGTTGATCCGGTTGATATCACGATAGTTGTGTGACCACATATGCTCGCCCCACGGCTGCTCTGACGGCAGCGGCATGCGGGGATATGTGATCTCGCATCCTTCTTTATCACACAGCTTCTGACCAAGCTTGACCGCTCCGGCCGGACAGCTCTCCACACATTTACCGCAGGCAACACATTTTTGCTTTTCAACCTTGGCAATATAAGCGGAACGTGACATATTCGGCGTATTAAACAGCTGTGAAGTACGCAGTGCATAACATACATTCACATTACAGTTGCAGATCGCGAAGATCTTATCCTTACCGTCAATATTCGTGATCTGGTGTACAAATCCATTCTCCTCGGCCTGGCGGAAGATATCCAGTGCTTCTTCCTTGCTGATATAACGGCCATCCTTCTGGGTCTCTACGACATAGTCCGCCATATCACCGACTGCTACACACCAGCCCTCCGGATCATCCGCACAGCCCTCATCATGCGTCAGTCTGGAACGGCGGCAGGAACACGGACTTGCCGCATATTTTCCCTCATATTTCTCCAGCCAGTAAGAGATGTGCTCCAGATCGACCGACTCATTCTCCATCTCGATCGCTTTCTCGACCGGAATGACATGCATACCGACACCGGCACCGCCTTCCGGCACGAACGGCGTGATCTTCTCCAGCGGAAGTCTCGACATATGCTCAAAAAATGTGCCCATCTCAGGATTGGATTCCAGCACACTCGCATTCATATTAAAAAATTCAGCACAGCCGGGCACATACATCGGCAGCACATACTGCTTTTCATGCGCCGGATTCTCCCAGTTATACTCCAGGAGACCTTTGCGGGACATCTCTGTTAATAATGCCTCACATTTTTCCTCCGGCAGACCCGATAATTTGACGATCGCAGGCAATGTCTTCGGTTTTCTGACATCCAGTTTCAGCGCCAGATTGGCTTCTTCGTCTGTCAGCACACCCGCCAGTCCCCAGTATTCCGGGTCATTTCTCGTGATCTTTTTCAATCCGAGTTTCTGCGGTATACGGTCTGTGATCTTTCTGCCCAGCTTCGCGATCGGCTTGCGGAACGGTTCCTTCGGATCCGGTGTGAATTCCGGATAGACGTAATCCGGATACAGTTCCTTGTCCAGTTCTTTCTTCATTTGCATTCAATTCCCTTCATCAGTATTTTTACCATTTCTTCTTTCGCCTGCTCACTCATCGTGAATTATAATCCGTTCAGCGCAAACTCCTCAATCGCTGCATCAATGATCGTTTCTCTCATGCTCTGTGATATCCTTAATTGGACTTTTTCGCTGCTTCCGCATACTGCCATACGGTTACCAGCACGATCAGAACGATACCGACCACATCCGTGATCCAAGACGGAATGATCAGCATCAGACCCGATACTACAAAAACAATACGCTGTATCGCATTCATTTTCGTCTTCAGATAGCCTTCCAGACCCGCTGCCACACCAAAGATACCGATAAATGCTGTGATCACGATCCGGATCACTTCCACCGGATTCGTATCGATCATGAGCAGCGCCGGACTAAAGCAGAATACATACGGCACGATAAATACCGCAATTGCCAGTCGTGACGCGTTGAATGCTGTCTTCATCGGATTCGCCTTGGCGATCGCTGAACCTGCATAGGCTGCCAGTGCGACCGGAGGAGTGATATCTGCCACGATACCAAAATAGAATACGAAGAAATGCGCAGCCAATGCCGGAACGCCCATACGGATCAGGATCGGTGCACAGGTCGCAGCCATGATACAATAGTTTGCGGTCGTCGGAACACCCATTCCGAGCACGATACAGCAGATCATCGTCAGGAATAACGCAATGATCAGATGGTTATTGGATACAGCGATGATTCCGTTGATCAGCTCATTGGCCAGACCGGTCATCGTGATAGATCCGGAGATGATACCTGCCACACCACACGCAGCGGCTACCGTGATCGTACTCTTGCCTCCGGCCTCCAATGCGTCAAAAAATTTGCTCGGGGTGATACGGTTTTCTTTATCAAACAGGCTCACCACGATCGCTAATATGATCGCAAAGCTGGCTGCTCTCTGCATCGTCATATAATTGCCGGATACCCATACGACCAGCATCACCAGCGGCAGCAACAGATAGATCTTCTTTGCAAGCAGTCCGAACTTCGGCAATTCTTCTTTTGGAATTCCGGAAAGTCCCAGACGCTTGGCCTCCAGATGCACGGTAATGAAAATACCTGCAAAATAGAGAATCGCCGGAAGGATCGCCCTTCCTAAAATGCTCGAATACGGAACGCCGATAAAGTCAGCCATCAAAAAGGCTGCAGCGCCCATGATCGGCGGCATGATCTGTCCGCCTGTCGATGCGGCAGCCTCTACCGCTCCGGCGAATTCTGCCTTATAACCGGTCTTCTTCATCATCGGGATCGTGACAGAACCGGTCGTTACCGTATTACCAACCGAAGAGCCGGATACCATTCCGCACAGTGCAGAAGAGATTACGGACACCTTGGCAGGTCCTCCCGAAAATCTTCCGGCTACGCAGTTGGCCAGCTGGATAAAGAAATTCGAGATACCGGTCCGCTCCAGGAACGCACCAAAAATAATAAATACTACAATATACTTGGAACATACATTGACCGGTGTAGAGAAGATACCCTCCTTGGTGTAATACAGGTTTCTTACAAAATAACGGACTCTTCCCATAAAATCAGGGTTGGTCAGACCGAATGCCAATGCGTAGATGACGAAAAATAATGCCACACATAAGATCGGGATACCGACACATCTTCTCGTCACCTCAACCAGTGCCAGAATACCGATAATGCCGATCACGATCTGATACGGCCGGAATCTCGTTCCCTGCATAATAATGTCATTGGCGTTAAACGTATAATACAGAAACGATCCCGTTCCGAGGATCATCATCACGATATCATACCACGGCATATAATTTTCGCGGTTATCACCCTTTTTTGCAGGATATACGAGGAATCCCATCAGAACGATCAGCCCCAGAAATGAGGTCAGTCGTATTTCCTCCAAGAAAGTAGCAAATAAGGTCACATAGATACACCATAACGAAAACAGCACGATAATCGCTTTCACCGCGATTCCAGCCTTACCGGTCCAGATCCTCTGATTGGATTCCCGGTCGTATTTTTTCATAACGGCATCCACATCGGTATTCATATCGATGTCCACTGCCGGATTCTTCATTTTTTCATCCATAACATCACTCTGTTCTTTCTATATAAATATTGTGGTTGTCGATTACTCTTCCAGAGTCTCTACATCAAAACCGTGCTCCTTGTAATACCTGGCTGCGCCCTTGTGGAACGGAACCGGCATACCGGAAGTCGCATTCTCGAGTGTCAATTCCTCACCCTTGGCATTCTCCGCCGTGATCTCCTCCGTATGGTCAAAGATCGCTGCCGTCATGTTGTAGACCTCATCTTCATCCATATCTGCAGATACGAGCACGGTCGCCTTGACCGTCAGTGTCTCCACCGGCTCGCTCTGACCCGGATAGGTATCTGCCGGGATCTGCAATGCCGTATAATACGGATGCTCCTTGATAATAGAATCTCTCAGTTCACCATCAATATTTACCAGATAAACGCCATTTGTCGTCGCAAGCTCTGTGATCGCCGTCGTCGGCGCTCCTGCCACGATAAATGCTGCCTGGATCTTACCGTCCTTCATGGCTTCCTTGCTATCCTCGAAGCTCTGATACTGCGGTTTGATATCATCCAAAGTCATGCCTGCTGCCGTAAGGACATCCATGGCATTGTAATACACACCGGATCCGGCTGCACCGATCGATACACTCTTGCCTCTCAGATCTTCCACAGACTTGATATTTTCATCCATCGTAAACAACTGAACCGTCTCCGCATACAGTCCGCCGAGTACGCGGAACTCGTGGTTCGGTCCGTAATCCTCAAACGACTTGGTGCCATCCCATGCATAAGTCATGACATCCGTCTGCGCAAATCCCATCTGGTAATCACCATCCTGCATCGACTGGATATTGACCGTCGAGCCTCCGGTAGACACCGCTGTTACCTTCACGCCCGCATAATTTGTCATATACTGGGCGATAATACCTCCGTACGCATAATAAGTACCGGCGGTTCCGCCTGTACCGAACATGATCCTGTCTCTGCCGCAGCCCGTAAGCGTGGTCATCATCAGGACCAGCAATAATGCGACTGCCGCAATCTTTTTACTTCTCTTCAAGGTGTCCCTCCATTCCTCTGATCATCTGTGCCAATACATGGATACACATGTCATAATCAATGATCCCTGTATCCAGACAAACGGTATAATCCTGTGCCTTGTTCCGATAACCGCCCGTGTAGAGCTTGTAATGTTTTTCTCTCTGCTCATCGATCTTTTCTACATATTTTTCCACATTTGATACGTTTTCCGGGACGAGCGTTCTGGCGCGTTCCACCCGGATCGCAGGATCCGCATGCAGAAAAACATCAAAAGACTTCACACCCGCTTCCCGCAGGATCATATTCGAACAACGCCCCACGATAATACAAGGCTTCTTGGCCAGTTCCAGAATGGCCTCCTTCTGTGCCTGATAGATCGCATCATGCGAACTCGTATAGGATGCCATATTGTTTAAAATACTGTTCAGCACCCTTGTTGAACCACTGATCGTTTCCCCCTCATCGGTGATCTCTTCCTCTGAATAACCGCTGATCTTTGCCGTCAGTCTCACAAAGTCACGATCGTACCACGGGATTCCTAATTCTTTTGACAACCCCTTTGCGATTGATCTTCCACCAGCCCCATATTCGCGGCTGATCGTAATGATCGGCATCGTACCACTCATAACATTTTACCTCCTGTCTGTTTCTCAAATCTTACAACCATTATACCTAAAAAATACTCGTTCTAAAAGAGTTAAGATGTCCGTTTTGCTCATTTTTTTATATTTCTACCCGATAACGGTTCAGGCAGGCATAGATTTCCTGCACACGCGGGATCGCATAGCCACCGAAAATCGTCCCATGCTCTGCGGCAAATGACATCCCTTCCTGCTCCAGCCTGCGTTCCAGTTCGGCCGCCACATCCGCAATTGAGCGTTTCCCGTCCACGAGATGCTCCACCGCATACTTTAACAACAGGCCCAGCGCTGCCGTCTGCTCACTGTCAACCAGTTGTTCGACCGCCCGCAGATCCACCTGCTGTTTTCCAAGCGCGAAACCATCTACACCGAGCAGTTTCAGTTTTAACCGCTCCGGTTCTCCTTTTTTGATTTCGCCGCTGCGGTAATCCCTGCGTTTCACGGCATCATTTTTTGCTTTTTCCATCACGCGGTGACTGCGTGGCAGTGCGAACGGCTTCGCAGGCTCCTGCACGATCGGAAACTGTCCACATAATTCCTTTGCGCGCTCCGTAATATCCACCGGCTCATACTGATCCATCTGGATCACAGTATCTGCGATATGGAAAAACGCACCGGAGCTGCCTGCGACCAGGATTGTGGAAATTCCCGCCTTCTGATACAGTTCACCCGCTCTGGATACAAACGGTGTGATCGGCTCCTTGTCCGGACTCACGACCGTCTGCATAAATGCATCACGCACCATAAAATTCGTTGCCGAAGTATCCTCATCCAATAAGATCAACCGGCTTCCTGCCTCGATTCCCTCGACGATGCCCGCCGCCTGCGATGTACTGCCGCTCGCATCTGCTGTAGAAAAATCCTTCGTATCACGCCCATTCGGCAGATCATTGATAAACATGGATATGTCTGCATTTTTGATAAATCTGCCGTCCTCCGCACGGATCTTCAGTGCAGTGGCATCTGTGATCACATACTCTCTGCCGTCTCCGGCAATATGATCATAGATCCCCAGTTCCAGCGCATTGAGCAATGTGGATTTGCCGTGGTAACCACCGCCCACGATCAGGGTAATCCCTTTCGGGATCCCCATGCCGCTCACCATTCCCCGATGCGGCAATTGCAATGTCACACGCAGACGATCGGGCGATCTGAATGCTACCGCCTGTTTCATCGGCTTCGCGGAAATGCCGTTCTCCCTTGGCAGGATTGATGCATCCGCGACAAAGGCTACGAGCCCCATCTGCGGCAGCAATTCCCGGATCGCCTGCTGATCCTCCGCCAGTTCAATCGCTGCTTTTATCTTTTTGGCATCCAGATTCTTATAATAAAACGCACCTTCCACACACTGCGGCAGATATTCGAAGAGAATCTTCTCCAGCTCACCCGCATTGATCGTTCTTCCATTTGCGGGGAAACCGACAGCAAATCGCGCCGTGATCTGCGTCTCACTGACTTCACAAGCAGTGCGCTGCAATACCTCCTGACCGGGATGCGATACTAAGATCATCCCGCTCTTGCCGGAGCCTTTTGCCTTAAACGTATAGCGCCCTGCCTTTGCGGCAAACGTGCGCAGCAATTCATCCGCCAGTGCTGTTCGCGCCAGCGGATCTTTCATTGCAAATGCCGGCAGACCAGCCTCTTTCGCATCGATCGTCACCCGAAGATCCGAAGGCGCCGCAAACGGATCTCCCTGCACACGATCGATGGAGAGCTTGTATTTCGGGAATTGATAAGCTCCCCGAATGGATTTGTATAACGGATAGCTCTTATGATCTATACTCCTTAATTGTGTTCGTAATTCCTGATGTGATTTCATGACCGGTCCCTTTCACTTTTTATTCTGAAATTTAAAATAGAGATAACCTCCGGCAGACCTGCCTCAGTTATCTCTATCATTTTACACGTTATCAGATGTTCTGTACATATATTGTTCTACGTCAACGGATCAATTCTGACTGCATGCCGCAGTTTCCCGCTGGTCATCAATGATATCTCGTCTATGAAATAATTACGGAATGTCATCGTTCCGCCACCACAGTCCGTTGTCTTTCGCGCAGCATACTCGCCTGCAATGCCAACAAACGCACAGCATGCCGCTGCGCTGCGCACCGAGGCTTCCACGCCCAGAAAGGCTCCCAGCATGACCGAAGACATGCAGCCGCTGCCTGTGATCCGTGCCATCTTCGCATCTCCGTTCTTGCAGACATACGTCATCGTTCCGTCTGTAATGATATCCTGTTCCCCGGAAGCTATAACGATCAGATGATGTTCCTCTGCATATCGCTGCATCGCATCGATCTCCAGCGACCGGTCACCGGAATCCACACCCGCAGCCGTGTTATGATCCTCGAGCAAAGCCCGGATCTCCGAATAATTACCCCGGATACACGTCGGATGGATCGTTTCGATCAGACGCTTACACAGTTCACGCCGATAGGTCGATCCTGAGATGCCCACCGGATCGAGCACAATCGCATGCCCCAGCCCGTGTGCTGCACGCCCGGCCTTCTCCATCGCTTCGTAATCCGAGACTGCACCCATATTACACACCAGTGCATTGGTTCCGGCCGTGATCTCTTCCACTTCCATCGGATGATGTGCCATCGTCGGCGATGCCCCTGCGGCCAGTAAGATATTCGCACAGTCATTGACAGTCACCGTATTGGTAATGCAATGAATGATGGGGCAAGTGTTCTGTATGTTTTCATATATTTCTGTGATATCGTCTGCTGTGACCACCATGATGTTTCGTTTATTCCTCTAAGCTTTCTTTCATTTTAGCAAGTAATCCGGATTTTTTCATCGGAAGCGTAATGACCATGGCGATGATCGTTCCTCCGCAGGTACTGATCAAAAACGGTATCACAAACATAAATAACGTTGCAGCCTGATTACCCATGACAAAATATGCGATCGGATAAGAGAGCATACCACCGATGATTCCGGTTCCTACGACCTCACCCACATACGCAAACGGCAGTTTTTTCCCATATTTGTAGAGCAGGCCACCAAGCAGTGCACCACACATACTTCCCGGGAATGCCAGCGGGCTTCCCAGTCCGAGCAGATTACGGATGAGTGATGCTACAAATGCCTGTGCCAGCGCCCACCAGGGGCCCACCGTCACTGCACACAGAACGTTGACCATATGCTGGATGGGTGCACATTTTGAGCCGAATACAGGGAACGAAAATAAGCTTCCCACCACGGCTATTGCTGCAAAAATCGCTGTCACTGTCAGTTTCTTCAGATCTGTTTTCTTCATTTTTACTCCTCTTCCTAATTGTGTTTGATTGCTCCCGCAACTTTATCTACAATCAGGCAGAGGATGACTGTAATGATCATATCCGGCAGTGTATTTCCAACCGGTGTATCTACCTGCATCAATACGCGGTAGATCACAAATCCGACAACCCATACGAACAGATTCTTCCACTGGAACGCATCGTCCTTCGCATCCGCTTTTTTCAAAATAAAATAATCTGCGATCTGGATCGCGATCATCGGCGCAAATACGGAACCGATCAGATATAAGAAGTTTGTGATATTATCCATCGGATATACGATAGCCGCGATCATTCCGATCACTGCTACAACAATGGCAGCCCACTTCTCATTGATCTTTGACGAAATGGAGACGCAGGAAACACCTGCGGAATAAGCATCCAGGAATGTAGTCGTAACAGTAGAGAACACGATGATCAGCAGTCCGATCACACCGAATCCTGCTTTTAACATGATCTGTGCGATATCGTATTCACCTGTGAATATAGCAGCTCCCATACCGATCATATACATAAAGATACTTACCACACTATATACGATCACGCTGGTAACTGTAGCTGCAAAAGGCTTTTCTGCTTCTCTTGTGTAGTCACTGATGAGCGGCAGCCACGACAGAGGCATCGCTACGGCAAGCTCTACGGCCGCGCCAAATGTCAGACTTCCATCATCTACGATCGGAGCTGCGCTTCCTGTTCCAAAAAAGATCACTTTGAATAATACCAGTGATAAAATAAACAGCGCAGTCATCGCTACTGTGTTGAGTTTGCCCAGGTTGGTAAGACCGACAAAGATCCATAATACGATCAGTAAGCCGATCACGATTGCCCAGACGACCTTGCCGGTATGTAAAATACCATCCGCTGCAAGTGCACCGTCATAGATCATGATCGCCGTCCATCCGACGAGCTGCAATACATTTAAGATTGCGAAAAGAAGACTACCCTTTTCGCCGAAACTCATCTTCACGGTTTCCATAGCACTTTTACGTTCTTTCGCGCCGATCATTCCGGCTGCAAACATCATCAGACCACCGATCAGATGTCCCAGCAAAATGGCTGCCATTGCCTTGCCAAATCCGAGGGTGGCAAAATAAGTACCTGTCAATATCTCGGCGATCGACACGCCTGCTCCAAACCATATTAATCCGTTTGAAAAAACGGAAGTTCTCTGTTCACTCATTATTCGTACACTCCTTCTATGGCAAATGCATGATTCATCGGGCCGCTTCCTTTTCCTAGATCCAGCATGTCCGCAAGTGCGCTGGAAATATATGTTTTCGCACACTTTACAGATGTCTCCAGATCTTTTCCCTTCGCCAGATTTGACGCGATCGCAGAAGAGAGCGTACAACCCGTTCCATGTGTATTCGGATTATCGATTCTCTTTCCGTGAAACCATACGGGCTCTTTCCCTTTCTGGAAAAGAAGATCATTGGCATCATTCAGCTGATGTCCACCCTTCAATAAAACTGCACAGCCAAAAGCATCACAAATGAGTTCTGCTGCTTTCTCCATATCTGCTTCTGTGTGGATCTCCATTCCGGAAAGCACTTCCGCTTCCGGGATATTCGGAGTGATCACAGTTGCAAGAGGCAATAATTTACTTTTCAATGTGCCAATGGCATCCTCACTGATCAGTCGTGACCCGCTGGTCGCTACCATGACAGGGTCTACCACAATGTTTTTTGCATGATACTCTGTCAATTTGTCCGCGATCGTCTCGATCAGTGCACTGGATGCGACCATTCCGGTCTTGATTGCATCCGGATAAATATCCGTGAAAATACAATCCAGCTGCTCTGCCAAAAATTTCGGAGTTGCCTCCATGATATCTGTAACGCCGGTTGTATTCTGGGCAGTCAGAGCCGTGATCGCACTCATCGCATATACGCGATGTGCGGTCATAGTCTTAATATCTGCCTGGATGCCGGCGCCTCCGCTGGAATCACTTCCAGCGATTGTTAATGCTGTGTACATAACCTTGTTCTCCTTTGCATTAATTTTATATAGCGACCGAAGGTGGTGCCCCCAATCTGCCGCTGTATCTATCATCCGCAAAGCGGTATGATGCTGTGTTGTAACAATTGCTATCGCATCCTCACGGAGTGTTTTTACTTTATGCGAAGCAATTTCCTATAAAGAAAAAAGTGCAGGAATCCAACGAAAAGATTCCTGCACAAAAATCATCTGTGTCCGTATCTCCCTACGTTGGCATTATCCAAATCAGGTTCCGGGTTAAAGCATCCGCTTACTCTCAGCCCGCCTATGCGAGCACCCCATTTTCAATTTACAACACTTCTATTATACTCATATGTGGAAAAAAATCAATGGGGGATTTGAATTTGTTGCCACTTCATTCAACCATAGCATCAGTGTTTCGCAATCATTACATTCCTTGCTCATAAAAATGTTCCTTCCCACTCTGCTTCCTTAAATCCAACTAACACCATATCGTCAGTTATCACCAGTGGTCGCTTTACCAGCATCCCATTCTTAGCAAGCAGCCTTAACTGTTCTTCTTCACTCATTGATGTTAACTTATCCTTTAATTGCATTTCTTTATAGATCAAACCACTTGTATTAAAAAACTTCTTAAGCGGCAAACCACTCTGCTGATACCATGTCTTTAATTCGTTGTCGGATTTTTCTCCGCAATATGACGCTCTGTATACTCTATACCATGTTCATCCAGCCATTTCTTAGCTTTCTGGCAGGTTGAACATTTTGGATAACATAAAAATAACATTTCGAACCTCCTGTTTAACTCACAATCTCATTTAATTCTGCAAGTTCATCTTTTTCTAAATAATTCTTTGCAATTGACACATCTGTTTTTACTATTTTACCATCCGGTGCATTTCCATGATTTAAGTCCCATATGTTCCTTGTTATGATCAGCTCTTGCAATAATCACTTTCTCTAGATTCTATCAATACATCTCTATAAAACATTTTCCCCTATTTCTTGCAAATATCAAGAAGGGAATTTCTGCTTTTGCCAGCATACTATTATTAACTGGAACATATTCATAATTTTCAATATCTGGTATACACTTTATAGCTCTCTTTTTATCTATGCCATATAGATTATTTTCACTGCTGTTCCATAAATCCTTAATCTTCAAAAAAACTATCATAATCTGTAATGCATTCTGGGAGTTCCATTTTGACTACATAACAACTATTTATAATATTCTGTATACCCTTATCATCAGCCCTGAACATATAAATATTCCATCCTGTACTATCGCCATCAACATCTAATATCGGAATAGAACCATAAGGATTAAACATATGTAAATTAGACAAATCATCTTTTGTTGGCTTTTTAAATTTGACTATTTCAAATGTTATGCTCACGAATGTTCTCCTTTTCCGTCGCTTTTTTCGTCACATTTTTAGCGACGAATTATTTTATACATCTTGCTTTTCGGCATTGCAAACTAACTTCTTATGCCCAAACAATTGCTTTAACAATTCTTTTGTGCTAATGGTTAACACTGCAATTAGTATCTATGTACCTAGTAAAATCAATTATCTTTGCAGGCTTTCTCTTAGGAATAATTCCTAATCGTTCCATGTCTAATTTAAAGAGTTCACTGGGATATCCATATGCACCGAACCCCTCTGGCTGACAAATATCTCTGTTAAGATACTCACTCAGTTCCCACTGGTATTTTGTATCTTTCTCCAGCTTCTTATCAAAATACTGTGCATCCATTACCATTCTATTAATGCCACCAACCGATTTCTTCCCATGTGTCTTTGTCACAATCATATCGCCTGACATATTAAAATATTGTGCTATCTGTTCTTCAGAATATCCCATTTCCTGCATCACACCATGAATCACTCGACTGATATACGTTGTATAGTAATTCCAGTTTCTTGTTTCTATATCTGTCATAGCTATTGTATATCGGTTGTTGGCATTTACAATAAATAAGACATTTCTTCCTTTTATTTTTGCCAGATGTGTATCCCAGCAAAACACAAGTGAAGCACCTTTGCTTTCTTCAATCTTTGTTGCTTTTAGTCGATCTTGAACTGCTTTTGTTGCACCAATCTCCATATGTATCACCTGCTCATCTCAAGTATTCTTTTTACTTCATTCTGTAATTCATCACTAAAGTCTGATAAATCATCATATGTAATTACTTTCAGTCTAATGAGACGAACAATATCCCATATTGCCTCTGATTTACTCATCTCCATGATAACACCCGGATGGCGCTTATCTTCTTTTATCCGTTTTTCAAGTTCCCAGAATTTTTCTGATGCAGGCTTTTTATCATCATTCAGAAAATTTGCATACTCTTTAACAAGACCTTCCATATAATTTTCCTGCCATCCTGATAATCTTTCTCGAAATAATTTCCAATCCTTTTTGCTTATGTCCATGATTTTGAACCTCCTCAGTCTCACGATAGTCTCAACAAACAATTTAAAAAATGAGACTGACTTGAGACTACAAATTTATAATTCACCTGCAAATACCGATTTTATCGCATTTTGCTATATCATAGAGTTTCACTCAGTCTCAAATCTCGTGAGACTTCGTTGAGACTAACTTTAAAATATTCGTTTTTCAGAAATCATTTTAAGAATCACGCACTCTTTAGAAAGATTCTTCTTAGAATATTCTGATTTTAGCCACTTGATTTTTCTCAAAATTTCTGTGACATTTTCTATGACATTTCTACGACATTTTCTGTGACATTCCCCATCTTCATTATAAGAGTTACTTAAACCAAATTTGTGCCTTTAATCAATTCAGTTTTTATCTTCTCCTGACTTCCACACATAGAGCTTTTACATTCATCAATACTCCATACTTCATTTTTATTCTATGAATACATACTTTCCCTTTCCTTTACCATTCACCGCTTTAACAACTTTCATGTCTCTAAGTTTTGTCATGACTGCTCTTGCTGTGGATGGTGAGCAATCAAGAATTTCTTTTATTTCTTTTGTTCCAAAAATCTGATTTTTCTCTATTTCATCATACACCTTAAGAATATTTGCCTTCGAAGGTTCATTATATTTTTGTTGCTCAATCGCCGACTTTATCATATCAACCGCCGATTTTTTATCGTCAATCGCCGACTTTTCTTCTCCAATCGCCGGCTTTTGGGAATCAATCAACGACTTATTGACTGCAACAGCCAATTTTTTTAATGAATCAGCGATTTTTTCAACAATAGTTTTTCCAACTTTTGAATTATAAATAACCGCCTTCAACATAAAAGCATTTGTATGATATACAGGATCTTTTAGTCCCACCTGCTCCAACTCATTACACATACGATTAACACCTTCGCCAAATTCTTTTACAAATTTATAGTTCTTTAGGACCTCTGCAATCTTAGGATTTCTGGAAAAATGCGTAAAACGTATATTGTCTGCTCTTACAACTTCATTCCTATAAAATCAACACTTATTTGTTATTTTCAGAAATAGACTGATAAATTTTATTTATAACTTTTAATTTTATTTAAATTGCATATGTTCGATCAATAATTCCAATCACTCTTTGTACTTCCTCCGACTGTATCAACATCTTCATCTTCTCATCCCCATCTACCATCTCAGGCTTGCCACACCTCAGACTATCAGGATGCTCCGACACACAACAATCCTTATACCAGCACTCGCCCATGAGTTTCCCCTTAACAGACCATTTCTCATTTTGTGTGAATTCGCCCACCACCGACTTCATTACACGCTCTGTTGAGTATCTTTTAAAACCAGCTATGTACTGTATTGTCTTCTCATCATCAATCTTTGATAAGTTGATTCTATGATTTTCAACTGCTGCCAAAACTTCTTCACGAATTTTGATTTTATCTGCCTTACCTGTGCCTGTCCATTCTACAAGTTTATCAAATGCAAGAATCAGGTATTCGAAGCAAATCATATCCAAAATAATAAGCTTTCCCTCTGAACCTTTTTCTATTGCTTTCAACACACGATATTTATTACGAATATCCTGATTATCTACCACATAATCAAATGCAATATAATATTTATCGTCATCTTTAATATCCAAATCTAATACCGCATCTAGTAATCCCTGATTATTCCCCTTGCTTGCGACTACAAATTCATTATCTAAGAAAAGTTGATTAACCAATTTCCAGAAATGAAGTCCAGCGCCAGTATCTTCTGTCCACAAATACTTCATATCACAACTCCTCTTCCAGTGTTATCTTATTATTATCAAACTTCATAACCTTAAAACTCTTATCTGATACATTCAATCCATCGCAATTTCGCAAGAAAAGCATGTATTGATTCGATAATTCAAAATTAATAAATTTTCTAACTTCATCATTTATCAGATTATCCGCATTATCTACCACAATAAAACTATCTCTGCATTGCTTTATTGCTTTCTGGAAATCATCTGACCGATAATTAAATAATCTGATAGCCTTATATTCATCTGTAAGTCTTATATCTTCCAGCATTTCATATAGTACTGTTTTTCCAACACCGCTGTCTCCACCAACAAGCGTTATTCTGTCATCGAATTTTAAGTCGTATGAAAATGGATCTGCCTTAAATGTAATATTCTTATAAATCATCTGCCTCTCTCCTTTCATACTCCTTACTCCACCAGGCATTGTATCCCTTTCTACCAACTACTACATCCAAATCGTTAAATCTTATTTCTGCATCATCTGGTATGTCAAATAAGGTTGGTCTTGACATGTATATCTTTATATTATCCATAGAAAAAATAATTTTAAGTACATTTGGACCACATTCTTCTACATTTACTACCTTATCAGAATGCTTCACAATATTGAGTAATGTCTTGCAGCCTGATGACAGGTTACGGATTGTACCTAAGCCATATTTTGTTTCAATATGCTTATCTGGTGTCAATTTTGCCTCATCTATCTGCCGGATTAAATCGACTTCCTTTTGAGACATTTCTTCGTTAGATGTATTCAAATTAAAATACAAGTCGTTCTGAAGTATCCAATCTGTTAACTCTCTTTTTTCTGTATATATATCAATCATTTGATGGCTCTCCTTCCCATTGTCACTTTCCGCCATTTTCTAATTTTTCCGGTTCAAAAATATAAAGTATCAACTCCAGCGAATCATTTTTATAAAGTTTGATAAAACAAATGCCGGAACCCCGCATAAATACAGGTTTTCGGCATTTCTGTCTTGTCAGGGGGCAAACCCTATTTTATAAAAAAGGGCAAAGAGAAACTTTATTTTCCATTCCTCTTCCCCACTCATTACATTTTATAAAATATGTTCTACTGTCCCTTTCAAATCCTTTATTTATGCCACTTTCAGGTCATTAAAAAAAGAACCCGACACAGTATTTCTACTATGTCAGATTCTTGGGATTATAAAAAATAAAATTCTCTTTTGCCTTTCAAATGAAAGTTACGATTGCCCTTTGACATAGTAGGATTGTCTTAGTTTAATTGTACTACACTCCCATTACATTTTCAACCAAATTATTGTCTACATATCTCTTCTATCTCTTGGCATTTTATTTACAAATTCTACTATTTCCTCGACAGAATTCTGACCTTTTAATATGCCATTCAACAATGTTACCATCATATCATCATAATTATCATTATTAATTGGATTGAATTGTGCACAGATAATAAAATTATATGGTGTAATATAACGAATTCTTAATTTAGCTTCTCCCTTTAAATCAACAACTTTACCATCAATCACAGCTGCACCATCATCATACTCTGACCTTGTTACTTTTTTATTCTCATATTCTGCATATTCTTCATTGTAATATCCATATTTATCTGCCCATGATTTTATATGTTCCTTATCATATTGGTATAAACCTGTTTCTTCTTCAGGATAAGCTTCTACATAAACAAATTTCTTATAATACTCTCCCGCTGCATATGCAACAATTCTTTTAACTTTTATCTCATCACAATCCATCAAAAATTTATCATCAGAAATTCTTTCAAAATTATTGATATCTAAATTACTTCCTCCTCTAAACCACCATATAGGACCTCCTAAATTTTTTCCACTAAGTGGTTTTTTCAAGAGAATCTGTAATCTATCAACACATTCTTTAGGATTTGAAAATTCTTTTATTCCCCGCACCCCTGGAAATGCCTTTCCAAATCTATAACTAAAAAAAGGTGTTGACGCATCAAACGAATCAATATCATTGCTTTCTTCCTCTTTATCCTGAGAATCTTCTCCAAGATTTTTCTTAATGAGTTTTAAATCATACTCCTGATTAATTCTATCGTAGTCCTTAATATTTGCAGCAATTATTTCTTGTACAAAAATAAATTCCTCATCCCAAAATCTTTTATTCTTCTCTATTTCATCTTCACGGATACACATAAAGTCATCTATAAAATTTCTTGCCACTTCAAACCGTTCGACTTTCTTTGGCGAAAATTTTCCTCTCATTAATTTGTCCATTTGTTCTTCATTTGCAAAATATGCAATGCCATCAAGTTTTTTAATTTCATCAGCCTCACGCAAGAATCTGTAGAATTCAACCAATTGTTTTGTTCCCGTACCACCAACATGTGAATATAATGTAAAATACTTTGGATATAATTCATAACATGATTCATTCTTTTGTCTTATAATACAAGCTTGTCTACTTCCTTGAACATTCCCAATAACAACAATAAATTTATTAATAGATTTTAAATCCTCTCTTCTCAATATATCCATTGGGTTATCGCCTAAAAATTTAATATTTGATGCAAACGGAAATTCACCTCTGCCATGTACCATCCACTCTTCATTTACGCCAAATACATCAACAAATTTCTTCTTAAATTCATCATCAGGTTCTTTGCCTTGTGTTAAATAAACTTTTAAATCATCCACATTCTTTAATCCGATAAGCGAACTTACATATTCAACTGTATATTCTTTTTCATTAAATCTTCTTGCTTCATTTAAAAGCGAAAGCAAAACCTCAAATCTTTCCGAAAACCAAGAATTAACACTTTCTTTCGTACTATTGTCATTATTATATATATTTATAACACTATTTCCAGTTCCAGCCACATTACCCATTCCTTCTACAGAAATTGTACTACTATTATCGTTCTGAATAATTTGATTTTTCTTACCTGTAATATTGTTTCCACCTAAAACATTGTTATTATCGTGCATTTTAGATTTTACTGTATATATATCTGAATTCTCACCAGACTTTTTTCCTATTATGCATTTTCCAATAAAACCTAATGCAACTACACCAATTCCACTAAAAATCCATTCTTTTCCTGCCCAAATTGCACTAAAAATTTTATCTATATCCATTTACATCATTCCTCTCCTGAATTTTTATAAGGATTATTATACAATAATCATTTACTTTTGTCCTTAGTTTTTATAATTCTTGCGTTTCGCACAAACTTACACCTTATAATTCCCCTACTCTTTTAGTGTACCTTAGTTTTCTGCGTTATTCTCATTAATGTGCTTGAGGTTTTCTCCTAATCGAATCATCATATCTATAGTAAGTATACTTTTTAATGCATGCTCTCTTGTTCCAAAGTTTAATTGTATTCCATGACAAATCTTATTTCTACATGGATGACTACTTTGATTCATACTGTCCTCAGAGGTTAAAATAATGTTATATATGTATTCTATTGATTTAATCCAATACATGCATAGCGTGTCAATCATAACTGCGAGCGAACGTAATTTATTTTCTATTTTTCCCAAATCCACTACTGCATTAAAATAATTATTGTGTACTTCTCTGTATTCTTCTCCACTCATAATATTCACCCCCCTTTTCGAAGCGATTTTATCACAGAATTGTTTTTCACACCAGCCGATAAATGTATTACTTACTCAAACTTCCCATACCTAAAACTGGGTTCGCACCTTGAAAATTCAATATTTCAGCTAACAAAATATCGATTTATGCCGCTACTGCTTCCGGATGAAGTGCATTCCGCAGATATCCCGGTAGTCTCGATTCAAAATCA
>JBNMHW010000003.1:0-71265 GCA_050872965.1 bacterium
ACTTCCGGCTTCATCGGCGCGAGACTTGCTTTTCCGTCTTCGCCGACAGCCACGTAGTCGAGGTTCGTATACTCGTTCGTTGCAAGCGGCATATGGCGGCTCGCAAGTTTCTTTTCGACAAACCGCTTGCACAACCGGAAAAACAGACCGAACGTCGGTACGGCGACCAGCATGCCGACAAACCCGAACAATCCGCTGCCGACCATGATCGCGAAAATAACCCAGAACGATGATAATCCGGTGGAATCGCCGAGGATCTTCGGTCCGATGATATTGCCGTCTACCTGCTGTAAGATCAATATAAAGATCAGCAGATACAGACCATGCATCGGATCTGTGATCGTGACGATGATCACACAGGGCACCGCTCCGATCAGCGGTCCAAAGAATGGGATTACGTTCGTGACTCCTACGATCACGCTGACAAGCAGTGTATAAGGCATCTTTAAGATCGAGCATCCGATAAAACAGATGATGCCGATAATGATCGAATCGATGATCTTTCCTATAATAAAACCACCGAAGATCTCATCGATGCGGTGTGCCATACGGACTAACAGATTGGCCTGCTTGGTCGGTACGACCGCGAATATGATCTTTTTCGCCTGTCCTTCAAAGCGCTCCTTATCGATCAGTACATAGATCGATACGATCAGTCCGATGATCACGTTTTTGAGCACAACGACCATATTGATCGCGCTGAGCGTGAGCATCTGCACATAGCTGTTCATCTTCGGCATGATAGAAGTCTGGAACCAGTTCTCGATATAATCCGTCGCCTTTAACAGATAGGTCTCCCAGTTACCGTTGTGCTTGCCCGGAAAATGCAACTGGTTATACCAGTCGATAAAGCCCTCTGCATTGCTCGACATCGTGCTCACCAGATTGATAATACTCTGAATGAGCGCAGGTACGATCATGTAAATGATGAGTCCGAACACCGTCAGAAAGATCACCAGTGTCAGAATACTCGCGATCGTGCGGATCGTATGCTTTACCTTATCCTTTTTCTCGACTTTGGGCAATATGAGTTTACATAATCCCACGTCAATCCGTCTCATCAACGGATTGAACAGGTATCCAAGCACCGCTCCGATCAGGATCGGCTGTAACACGCTCACCATCGTCGCACATGCTTTTTTCAGTGCTGCGTACTTAAAGATCACTGTGAATACAATGATACAGCAGCAAAATACGAGAAAGATCAGTACACCGATCGCCAGATAGGGACGGATGTCCCAATCTGACCGCTTAATACGCTTTTCCCGCTTTTCTTCATCCTGCATAGGCTAAATCTCCTTATGAAACACGGTTATAATTAATCAGGCATCCCTTTAAGATGATCTCGCGCTCATCATCAGTCAGATCACCGAGCGTCATCGTAAACTCCTTCAGTTCACCGTCCCTGACCGCATATGCTGTAATGACATCCGCCTTGTTCTCGACTGCTTCACGGATTCCGGGTACCCAGATATAATCTCCGTTTGCAAACGGCAGTTCTCCCTCCGGAATGATAAAGGGCAGCATACCCCAGTTGATCAGGTTTGAACGGTAGCGTTTGGTCGCATATTCATTTGCGATATTTGCCCATCCGCCGAGTACTTTCTGGCAGGAAGCCGCCTGCTCACGCGCAGAACCGTCACCCGGTTTTACCGCAAAGATCGTGCTTCCGATACCGAAGTTCGTATGATTTGCCTCGGGGAACTTCGTCTTGACCACGCTCATGACATCCTTTAACTCCGGCAATTCGTGACACGGATGCTCTCCGGCGATACGTGCTTTCTCTGCTTTTTGTACTTCCTTGGCACGCGGAACGTAATCCGGATCCTTTCTGGACAGTGTAAATTCTGCCAGACCAAGCGGATTTGAGCGGTAAGAAGATGTCTCTCCGGAAGGGATCAGCTCATCGGTCGTGGTCACAGGATCGTGGATCTCGGATACGACCTTCAACAGCAGATTCTCTGTAAGCGCTGACATCTCCGGCCAATCCTTGATGTTGGGTCCGAGCTTGATCGGCTCCTCGGGATGCGCCACGCCCTTGCTGTCGTAGACTCGGTTCTCATAGATCGTCTTGTCAAAGAAATATCTCGGTTTGGTATATGTTACATCAAAATCTGTCGCTGCAGTCAGATAGCCCTTGTTCGCTGCAGTCGCTGCGATCGAACGTGCATCCATCAATGCTACGGATGCGATCTGGCCGTTCTGGACCTTAGAACCCTCACGATTCGGAAAGTTTCTCGTTGAATGACGGATGGAGAAACCGTTGTTGGACGGTGTATCTCCGGCACCAAAGCACGGTCCGCAGAATGCTGTCTTTAAGATCGCTCCTGTCTCCATGATCTTGGCTGCTGCTCCGTTTTTCACGAGTTCCATATAGATCGGCATACTAGCCGGATATACACTCAATGTAAACTCGTCCGGTCCGATGCTCGCACCGTTTAAGATATCTGCCGCATCACAGATATTCTCGAATCCACCGCCTGCACAGCCTGCGATGATACCCTGATCGACATACAATCTGCCGTTTCTGACTTTTTCCTTGAGATTTAAGTCTACGGCACCGTTGAAGCTGACCTGTGCACGCTTCTCACAGTCATCTAAGATATCCATGAGATTCTCGTTCAGTTCACGGATCGTGTAAGCGTTGCTCGGATGGAACGGCATAGCGATCATCGGCTCGATCTCATCGAGGTCGATCTCGATACAGCCATCATAGTAGGTGACAGCCGCCGGATGAAGTTCCTTATAATCCTCACTTCTGCCATGGATCTCATACCATTCCTTTACTTTCTGGTCTGTGCTCCAGATCGAAGACAGACAGGTCGTCTCTGTTGTCATTACATCGATACCGATACGTGTGTCCACACTCAGATTCGCCACGCCGGGTCCTACAAACTCCATGACCTTATTTTTTACATAACCTTTATCGAATACTTCTCCGATGATCGCGATCGCTACGTCCTGCGGTCCGACACCGGGCTTTAAGCTGCCTTTTAAGTATACGGCAACGACACCGGGCATCTTGATATCATAGGTCTGGGAGAGAAGCTGCTTAACCAGCTCCGGTCCGCCCTCGCCCATTGCCATCGTTCCGAGTGCTCCGTAACGGGTATGCGAATCGGATCCGAGGATCATCTTACCACCGCCGGCGAGCATCTCACGCGCATACTGGTGGATCACGGCCTGATGAGGGGGTACATAGACACCGCCGTACTTTTTCGCACAGCTAAGTCCAAACATATGGTCATCCTCATTGATCGTGCCGCCGACTGCACAGAGAGAATTGTGACAATTGGTCAGTACATAAGGGATCGGGAATCGCTCCAGTCCTGATGCACGTGCCGTCTGGATAATACCTACAAATGTAATATCATGGCTCGTGAGCTTGTCAAACTTGATCTGCAGCTCATTCATATTACCGGATGTATTATGATCCTTTAAAATGTTATAAGCCAAGGTTCCTTTTTTTGCTTCCTCTTTTGCGGGTGCGCTGCCTGTCTTACTCTGCAGAAGTGCTGCCGCGTCACCGGTGTCTGCGATGATCTCGTTTTCATTTACCAGATAGACACCACCATCATATAATTTCATTGTTCATCCTCCCATGTGTTTAGTTATGCTTAAAAAAATGCCGCTTGCGTCGGTCATTTGTCTCTGCCGTACTCTCTTTTCCGGATGCGGGCTCATCCAGTCCTTCCACATCCCATGTCACGCCGGACAGATCGATCTGTTCCTCTCTGGCTGAGAATCCGTCATCCTCTGCCAGCGGTTCTCCATCCGGTGAACCGGAAGCTGCCTCTTTAGGCGCTGCTGCCTGATCCGGCTGCTCCTGCGAAGACTCTGATGCTGTCTCTTCATCCTCTTCCAGCTCGATCCCTGCGTTTCTAAAATATTCCTTATTGATACGGATCTCTGTCTTGACATCCGCGAACTGGCTCTTTTCCTTCTGTCCGAACCGTCTGCCGTGCTTTTCCTTCTCCCGCTCGATCTCCTTATTGCGCTCCTCGATGAGCGATAAGTATTTTTCGGTGTCGAGCAGATCCTGCAACTGGGACTTTAATTCCAACTGATTGGTCCGCACGATCTGTTTCTTCTCCTCAAGCCCCTTGAGCATCTCGTTTTGTACCTGTTTGATCTGCTCTGTGGACTCGTCCATGATCGCCTGTATATGATTCAGCGCTTCATCGGTATACATGACTGATGCTGCATAGATGTCCTCTGCCTTGCGGCTGGCATCCCAGATGATCTTATCTCCCTGCTTTTTGTGTTCCCGCTCAGCCTTGTCCCTGCTCTGCTTCGTGAGCTCATAGTCTTCCATGATCTCGTAGATGCTGGCATTGAGACGATCGATCAGTCCAAACATCTCCTGCTTGTTGACGATGATCCGATCCTGACTGTAGGACTCGCTGCGGGAGATCAGCACATGAATGTCACGCAATACTTTCTCTAATTTATCCTGTGAACTCATAGCCCTCTCATGTCCTCTCTGATTCTATCTCTTCTATATATAACGGATCTGCGTGCTTCCGGTCTCCACCAGTCCGATCGGCAGCGGCCGTTCGCCGGTCTCCTCGATCAGTTCGATCGCACGCGCTACATCCTCTTCTGCAACAATAAATAACATGCCGATGCCCATATTACATGTCGTCCTCATCTGCTCCAGTGACATATTGCCATCCTGATGCAGCACCTGATAGAGCGGCGGAATATTCTGCCTCGGCTGTTTGATCACTGCTCCCTGATCCTTCGACAGCAGTTTGTGAAGTGCTGCGTCCAGTCCTCCGTGTGTTACCTGTATACAGCCACTGACCGCGATACCGGCTGCCCGTATTGCCTCCAATGCGCTCTGATAACAGCGCGTTGGCTGCATGAGCAGTTCCCCGAGTGTGCTCTGCAGGTTCTCATAGTAGACTTCCATGCTTGTCTTTGTCAGAAACAGCTTCTTTTTCGCTATCACATATCCATTATTATGTAAACCATCTGATGCCAGTCCAATGATCACATCTGCATTTTTCACCGGTCTGATGCCGCCTCCGGCACTGCGGTCCATGATACCGACCGCAAATCCCACCATATCATACTGATCATAGTGAAAAATGTCCGGCAGTTCCATGATCTCGCTACCCGCATATGCGATCCCCAGTTGTTCACACAACTGCGAAGCACCCTTTTCCAGATCTTCGATCTTGTCCTTCTTTGGTCTGGCACAGGATATCGTATCGTAGAAAAACAGTGGTTTTGCACCCATCGCGACCAGATCGTTGACGCAGACTGCTACGCAGTCCTTGCCTATCGTGTCATATCTCTCCAATTCTGCCGCTATGGATAATTTTCCACTTACTCCGTGTGTCTTAGATACCAGTACCGGATCGATCATGTCCCGGTATATACTGATCGGTATTTCATTTGTAAGTGTCTGCAATCCCAGTCTCTCTCTCACAAGCTGAACCCCTTATTTTATAAAAATTCGCAGTGAAACACCACTAATGAATATTCTATCATTTTTCTAGTATTTTTCCTACACTTTTTTCCGGGTTTTTAATAAAGTAACGTAAAAAAGCTGCCCTCCTTACGGAGAACAGCTTTTTAATAAATTCTATCCGGTTTTTAACGCAGACTGATACGCACCAGCGCTCTGCGCAGTGCCAGCTCTGCTCTGGCCACATCCAGATTCTCTGCTTTGGCTGCGAGTCGCTCCTCTGCACGCCGCTTGGCTGCTTCGGCACGATCCCAGTCGATCTCATCCGGCCACTCGGCGATCTCTGCAAGCAGGGTCACCTTGTCTCCTAAGATCTGCGCAAATCCGGAGTGTACCGCTGCTTTTTTCGGTCCGTCTTCCTCGGTGATCGTAACGATACCGGGTGCTAAGACTGTCGTCAGCGGAATATGATCCTTATACACACCGATGTCTCCCTCTACAGTGGTGAATTCGATCATGGTCGCTTCACCTGTGTAGAATACACGCTCCGGTGTGATGATCTCTACCTGAAATTTTTTGCTCTCATCTGCCATACGCTGCCCTCCTATTTCATACGGGCACGTACTTCATCGATCGAGCCGGCATTCAGGAACAGTCCCTCGGGAATATCGTCATGCTTTCCTTCCAGAATCTCCTTGAAACCACGGATGGTCTCTGCGATCGGCACATATTTTCCTTCCATTCCGGTGAACTGTGTCGCTACATGGAACGGCTGTGACAGATATCTCTGGATCTTTCTCGCACGGTTTACGACTACCTTGTCATCCTCTGACAGCTCGTCCATACCGAGGATCGCGATGATATCCTGCAGTTCCTTATACTTCTGTAAGATCTCCTGCACTCCGCGGGCTACCTGGAAATGCTCCTCGCCGACGATACGGGGATCGAGGATACGTGAGGTAGATGCCAGCGGATCCACTGCCGGGTAGATACCTAATGCTGCGATGGAACGCTCCAATACGGTCGTTGCGTCCAAGTGAGCGAAGGTTGTCGCCGGTGCGGGGTCTGTCAGGTCATCCGCGGGCACATAGACTGCCTGTACGGATGTGATGGAACCGTTCTTCGTAGATGTGATACGCTCCTGCAGCGCACCCATCTCTGTCTGTAAGGTAGGCTGATATCCTACGGCCGAGGGCATACGTCCGAGCAGCGCGGATACCTCTGATCCTGCCTGTGTGAAACGGAAGATGTTGTCAATGAATAACAGCACATCCTTTCCACCTTTATCACGGAAATACTCTGCCATTGTCAGTCCGGTCAGGCCGACACGCATACGTGCTCCCGGCGGCTCGTTCATCTGACCGAATACCATGGTAGTCTTATCGATAACGCCTGATTCCTTCATCTCGTAGTACAGATCATTACCCTCACGGGTACGCTCACCTACACCGGTAAATACGGAATATCCACCATGCTCTGTCGCAATGTTGTGGATCAATTCCTGAATCAGCACGGTCTTTCCTACTCCGGCGCCTCCGAACAGACCGATCTTACCACCCTTCTGATACGGGCAGAGCAGATCTACGACCTTGATACCGGTCTCTAACATCTCTGAAGATGTCGCCTGTTCCTCAAAGCTGGGAGCGGGTCTATGGATGGGCATATACTCCACATCTGCGGGAGCGGGCTGCTCATCAATGGGCTCACCGAGTACGTTAAAGATACGTCCCAGTGTGTTCTCTCCTACAGGAACAGATATCGGTGCACCGGTTGCTTTCGCATCCATACCGCGTACCAGTCCGTCTGTCGGGCCCATGGCAATACATTTAACGGTATCATCACCCAGGTGCGAAGCTACCTCTACGACGAGACGCTCCCCGTTCTTACGGGTGATCTCGATCGCCTCGTTGATCTCCGGAATCTTTCCTTCCGGAAACTTAATATCGAGGACTGCACCAATGATCTGAGTGATTTTTCCAATATTTTCTGCCATTGTTTCACTCCTTATATTTTTTATTTAACTAACTGATCGCTTCCGCGCCTGCGATGATCTCGGTCAACTCCTGTGTGATCGAGCCCTGACGCGCACGATTGTATTTCAAAGACAAATCACTAATCATGTCTTCCGCATTACTTGTCGCTGAATCCATTGCCTGCATTCTGGCTCCGTTTTCACTGGCAAGTGCCTCCACCAACGCACCGTAGAAGATACTGGTGACGTATTTGGGGATGATCAGATCCAGAGCCTCCTCTACATTCGGCTCATAGTTCATGATCAGCTTATCATCTGCTGCGGCGATCTCCTCATCGGAGAACTCTACCGGGAGCAGTTTCATCAGCTGCGGCACATGTACGACCGTATTTTTGAAATGTGTGTATGCGAGATAGATCTCGCCGATCTCTCCTCTGGTGAACGCATCCAGCACCCGCGCGCACACTGCTGCCGCATCCTCATACGTGGGGGCTTCCATGATCGCTGAGTGATCCTCTTTGATCGTGTAGCCATAGCGGTCGAGTGTCTCACGTCCCTTGCTTCCGATACAGTAGACCTCTACCTTATCCTTCGGTAAAAGTTCCTGATTGTTCGTGATCAGCTTGGTCACGTTCGCATTGTATCCGCCTGCAAGTCCGCGGTTAGAGGTAATGACTACCACTGCGATCTTATCAGATGCGCCGCTCTGCAGATACGGATGGTTGATATTGCCGGATTTTGCCAGAATCGATGTCACCGTCTGGTACATATGGTTAAAATACGGATCGGTCGCCTCTGCGTGAAGCTTTGCCTTCTGCAACTTTACGGTAGAAACTAATTTCATGGCTTTTGTGATTTGCTGCGTACTCTGTATGCTGCTTTTTCTTCGCTTGATGTCTCTCATCGAAGCCATATTTGATCACCGCCTTATTTCTACTTAAAAGATTTCTTGCATTCTTCGATTGCCTGGATCAGCTTCTGCTCGGTCGCCTCGTCCATTGCCTTTGTCTCACGGATCGTCTCAAGGATCTCCGGATACTTGGTAGATACGAGTTCGATGAGTTCTCCCTCGAAACGGAGTACATCCTCGACTGCGATATCCAGCAGATAACGCTTGGTCGCTGCGTAGATCATGATGACCTGATTCTCTACCGGCATAGGCTTGTACTGTGGCTGCTTTAACATCTCCTGCAGACGGGTTCCCTGTGCCAGAGTCTCCTTGGTCGCATCATCCAGCTCGGAGCCAAACTGTGAGAAAGCTGCCAGCTCGGTATACTGTGCCAGTTCGGTACGGATCGGCGCTGCGATCTTCTTCATTGCCTTGATCTGTGCGGAACCACCTACACGGGATACGGACAGACCGGCATTGATCGCCGGACGGAATCCTGCGTTGAACATCTCTGTCTCCAGATAGATCTGTCCATCTGTGATCGAGATAACGTTCGTCGGAATATATGCAGATACGTCGCCCGCCTGTGTCTCGATGATCGGTAATGCGGTCAGTGAACCGCCGCCGAGCTTGTCTGACAGACGTGCCGCACGCTCTAACAATCTGGAGTGCAGGTAGAATACATCGCCCGGATATGCCTCACGTCCCGGCGGTCTACGAAGCAGCAGGGAGAGTGTACGGTATGCGGTTGCATGCTTACTCAGATCATCATAGATGATGAGTACGTCCTCACCGTTTTCCATCCATTCCTCACCGATCGCACATCCTGCATACGGTGCAATATACTGTAAAGGTGCCAGCTCACTGGCTGTAGAAGCTACGACGGTGGTATATGCCATTGCGCCGAACTCCTCTAAGGTATTCACGATGGAAGCTACGGTAGAAGCCTTCTGTCCGATGGCTACATAGATACACTTCACACCCTGTCCCTTCTGATTGATGATCGTATCGATCGCGATCGCTGTCTTACCGGTCTGTCTGTCGCCGATGATCAGCTCACGCTGTCCACGTCCGATCGGGATCATGGAATCGATCGCCTTGATACCTGTCTGTAACGGTGTATCTACGGATTTTCTGGAGATAACGCCGCTCGCTACTCGCTCGATCTCACGATACTTATCGGTCTGGATCGGTCCCTTGCCATCGATCGGCTGTCCGAGCGCATTGACAACTCGTCCGATCATGGCGTCTCCGACGGGAACCTCTACCACTCGACCGGTCGTTTTCACGGTATCGCCCTCGTTGATATTCTTATTGGCTCCGAGTAATACGGCACCAACGTTGTCCTCTTCAAGGTTCAATACCATTCCATATACTTCACCCGGAAATTCCAGAAGCTCGCCCTGCATCGCATTTTCCAATCCATGGATACGCGCGATACCGTCTGCCACCTGAATGACAGTACCTACGTCTGCCACTTCGAGTGTTGACGCATATCTGGCGATCTGCTCCTTAATCACGGAACTGATTTCCTCTGGTCTCAAATTCATGGAGCGCATTCACCTACTTTCAACTGTATTTTTGATAATTCGGAACTAAGTGTTGCCAGCTTACTCTTAATACTGCTGTCAACGACTCTGTCCTTGATACGGATGACCATGCCTCCGATGAGGGACGGATCCGTGTCATAATGCATTTCAAATTCCACATAATCTGTGGTCTCCAGAAGCTTCTCTACCAGATTGGACTTCTGGATCTCACCCAGTGGCATCACTGTGGTGACATAGGCAGTACCGATATGTTTGTATTCTTTCGCCTGCCCGATAAAGTATTCCAGCACAGCCGGGGTCTCGTTGTAGTGGTCTTTCTCCACTAACATCCGAAGTAATCCCACCAGCTCATCGCTGACACGACCTTTGAAGATAGCTTCGAGAGTCGCGATCTTTTCTTCTTTTACGATCTTCGGATGATTCATCAGTCGATTTAGCTCCTGATTGCTCTCCAGAATGGAGCGCACACCCTTGGCTTCCTCCAAAAACGAATCTAACTGGTTGGATTCCACTGCTAATTCAAACAATGCATCACCGTATGTTTTGGATACTAGCTTAGCCATGTTGAATCACCCATTTCCTTTATTGTCTCATCGACCAGTTGGTTCTGAATGTTGACGTCGATATTCGCCGTAATGACCTTGGCGGCCATCGCTGCTGCCACAGAGATCATCTCCTGCTTCATCTCGTCAACGACACGCTTCTTCTCAAGCAGCGCTTCCTCATTGGCACGTGCAATAATGCGGGCAGCTTCTTCCTTCGCGTCCTCCACGATCTTCGCTTCGTTGCGGAGTGCTTTCTGCCTTGCCTCTGAGAGGATTGCCTCTGCTTCCTTGTCAACATTTTTCAGTTTGTCCTCGTATTCAGCCTTGAGAGCTGCTGCGTCGCTCTTGTCCGATGCTGCGTCATCCAGTTCGGTCTGGATCTTCAGCTTACGATCCGCAAGCATCTTGCGAACCGGGTTAAAGAGCAGATAACTCATTGCGAGGAACAGGAAAAATATTGCTATCGCGAGCAATACCGTATCTTGTACCAACTGCATGTCCAGATCAAATAATCTTTCATACATAACTGAGAAGTGTTACCTCCTTTTTATTGTTGATATAGATACCTTTTATTTTGCTAACGGCTTTACGAACATTAACAGCATTGCTACGAGCAGACCGTACAGACCTGTCGTCTCGGCAACCGCCTGTCCCAGTAACATCGTAGAAGTGATATCACCCTTTGCTCCGGGATTACGTCCAACTGCTGCAGCACCATGTCCGGCTGCGATACCCTGTCCAATACCAGGTCCGATACCGGCGATAACAGCCAGTCCGGCACCGATTGCTGAACAACCTAAGATAAAATCTGTACCTGTGAAATTCTCCATGATAATTTCCTCCTAATTAAAATAAAATCTTTGTTAGTACTCTCCATCTTCGATGGCCTGATTGACGTATGTCATAGTCAACATACAGAATACATATGTCTGGATCGCTCCGGAGAACAGATCGAAGTACACATGTAAAGCTGCCGGCCAGATGATCGCCACTTTGGCAAGGAGCGTGTATACCAGTGCCTCGATGACTACGCCTGATAAAATATTTGCAAACAGACGCAGCGACAAAGATACCGGTACCGCGATATCACCGATCAGGTTGATCGGTGCCCAGATCGGCCATGGATCACAGAGCCCCTTCAAAAAACCGGACACATGCTGGTGTTTGAATTTCTGGAACGTGATGATACCAAAGGTAATCAGCGCCAGAGCCAGGGTCGTACCATAATCTGCCGTGGGCGGCCGCAGACCGAGCAAACCGGAAATATTACTCAGCAATATGAAACAGAAGATCGTTCCGATATAGTTCGCAAAATACTTCGCGTTATGCCCCATCATGTTCTCTACCATGCCATCCAGCTTTTCCACGATCAGTTCGATAATGCTCTGGAACGTATCGGGAACTTCCGTCGCATGCTTCATCTTGCGGTTTGCGATGATCGCAAACGTCAACAGAAGCAGCATGACGATCAGGATACACACATGAGAGGTCGTGATCCAGAGTGTCTGTCCGAAAAGCTGATGGGAAAACAGTCCGTGGATCATAAAATCCACTTCTGAATCAGCGGCCATTAAAATACCATACTCCAAGCTTTCACCTCCTTTTCTGCAGCTATAACGATATCTGTATAAGCTGCGATTTCTCTTTTACACCATATGATCTTCGTCAATCTCTGACGCGTTGTCATAATGATCTTTTTTGCCTGTCAGCCGGTAAAAAAGCGGCTGCAGATATGCGGATATCTTTAAACCAAATACACCCATAAAGGCAGGGAGTATCATTCCCAGATGAAAACAAAATGTAGCTACCAGCACTACCAGCACCACCAGATAACGTGTCATCGCTGATGCGATCGTCTTTTTTTTGGCACCATCCTCTGTGCCGATACTCACTGCATCCTCGATGGACATCGCCATATGCACAGCCATAAACAATGCACAGCCAATGCCGATCCACAGTCCTGTGGTATACCGCAGCCTGTCATCCACCAGCCACATACCGATGAGCTGCAGCAATGCTCCATATATGATTATTCCCAAAACCAGACCCGGTAATGCTTTATTGAGTCTTCTTAACATCTGATTCCCCGTTCTTTCGATGATCTTTGTTCTGATCTGTATGATCATCTGTCTTTTTCGGCTGGTAGATCCTGCGTGCAAACACGAACACATTCCGCATGCCCGCCAATGCTCCTACGATAAAAAAGGGAAGCGCCAGCCACGATATATTTACTTTCTCACCGAGCCACGCCCCAAACAGTGTACACGCGAGTATCGGAACGATCATATTGATGCCGAACTGCATGACCATGGCAAAGGATTGAAATACCTGTGAGTTATCTTTTCTTTCTTTCATGATATCCTGCTCATTATAGCATTTTTTTAGTAAATATGTCTATACATTTAATGTAATATTCCGATTTGTTCGTGAATATTTATAATAACGGATCCCTGCGGCATCCATCATCCGCTTGGACGCGATGACCGAAGGCGTGTGCTCATATTTGTCACAATCATAGACGACAGTCTTGATCCCGCTCTGGATGATCGCCTTGGCACATTCATTGCACGGAAACAGTGTCACATACATTTTCGCGCCCTCGAGACTGCCTCCCCGATAGTTTAAGATCGCATTCAGTTCACTGTGCGTCGTGTAAAAATATTTGTTCTCGAGCGGATCGCCCTCTCTGACCCACGGAAATTCATCATCGGAACAGCCCATCGGAAATCCGTTATAGCCCATAGACAGGATCTTGTTATCACTGCTCACGATGCAGGCTCCCACCTGTGTATGCGGGTCTTTGGAACGCATGCCCGAGAGCATCGCCACGCCCATAAAGTATTCATCCCAACTGATATAATCCTCTCTCTTGCTACTCATGCGCCGTCTCCTCCTGTTCATTCAGCCAGCCTGCCAGCTTTTTTACTGTCTTGGACAGAGATTCAAAACACAATCCATACGACGGCAGCGGCGCACCATACGGATCCATGATCTCCAGCTCGTCTCCCACAAGTGCCGTCAGCACATGTACCTGCGGCATTTTTTCTTCTCCGAGGATCGCTGCTGCCTGCGGCAGAAATTTTTCTTCCATTACGAGAACCAGCGTATGCTCGTCCACATCCTCTGCAACCAGCTGTTCTGACATATATCCTTCCATATTGATGCCGTTGCTGATCAGGATCGCATCCGCTTTCTGATTCAACGGCTCGGGAAACAATACGACCAGCCCACGCGCCTGGATCTCTATCTCCCGTTTCAGACTGCACTCCTGCAATAGCGCAGCTGCCATCGGTGCGCGGCAGGTACCGCTCTTGCATACAAAAATGACCTTATCCCACATACTGCTATACCTCCAATACCTGATGCCCCGCTGCCTTTAACAGCCGGTTCATGATAGCCTGTCCGATCCCTGCTGTCGCAAAGCTCTCGGAAAAGATCGCATCTACCCCTAATGTATCAAAATCACGCAGAATCCCATACAGATGTCTCGCGATCGCATCTTCGTCATCACGCGCCCCTATGCTGATAACGGTTCCATATGTGTAGCGATCTTTCGTCTCCTCTGTCGCAATGATCCCTACGCTCTGACCCCCGGCGGCCAGTCCTGCACATCTGCGGTTGATCTCTGCCACGACTGCGTCCGTGTCTCCTTCTACGACCTTGAGATCAGCCTTCGGTGCATAATGTCTGTATTTCATGCCCGGTGCCTTCGGCTTACGGTCAGAATCTGCTGCGATGAGTCCCGGATCGACCGGAACTTCCTGCCCCAATGCTTCACTCAGCATCTGCTGCGTGATATATCCCGGGCGCAGGATCATCGGCACCTGTTCGGTCAGGTCTACGATCGTGGACTCCAGCCCGATACCGACCGGGCCTCCATCGATAATCATATCGATCCGTCCGCCCAGATCCTCTGCCACATGCGAAGCCTGTGTCGGGCTCGGTCTGCCCGAAGTATTAGCACTCGGCGCAGCAATATAACCGGTCGACGCATCGATCAATGCACGCGCGATCGGATCAGACGGCATACGCACCGCTACGGTATCCATGCCTCCTGTCGTCTCATAGGGGATCTTCTCATTCTTTTGAAAGATCATCGTAAGCGGTCCCGGCCAGAATCGTTTCGCCAGCGTATAGGCTGCCTGCGGCACCTGTGCTACGATCTGCTCCAATGCCTCCATATTTGTGATATGCACGATGAGCGGATTGTCGGAAGGTCTGCCCTTTGCCTGATAGATCGCCTGTGACGCTCCCGGATTGGTCGCGTCTCCTCCCAGTCCGTATACGGTTTCCGTGGGGAATGCTACCAGCCCGCCATTTTTTAATATCCCGCCCGCCCGGTTGATCTGTGTCTGGTCGATCGCCTGCGGATCTATCGTTATTATCTCTGTATTTTTATTTGTTTTTTCTGTATTTTTCAGTTTATCCATAGAAGATAGTATATCATAATCCGTCTCATTTTACAAAACAAATCCACCGCTGTACACAAACTGTACACAATCAATCTTGTTCCTGCTGATTCAGATATTGCAGGATGCCCATATGGATCGCCCATGCGATGCGCTCCTGATAAGCATCGTCGATCAGCAGAGCCGCCTCGTCCGGACAGCTCAGAAATCCGCACTCTACGATAACCGTGGGTGAAACCGTCCGTTTGAGCAGATAATAACTGTCATTTGCCTTCGCCTGCCTGTGATTGTCCGGATCCACACGGCTGATCAGGCTCTGCTGGATCTGCTCCGCCAGCGTCTTGCCCTCCTGCGATTGTCCGTAATAAAACACCTGTGCGCCGCGCACTTCCGGCGAGGAATAGCTGTTCTGATGAATACTGACCGTACATGCCGGATCGGTTTTTTCGATCAGCGCACAGCGGTTCTGGAGATCTGCGACTTTCTTATTGCTATCGCCCTCCTGATACAGACCGGTATCCGACTCGCGTGTGTATACGACCTCTACATCTGACTGTGCCAGCAGTGTACCCAGTTTTTTTGCGATGACCAGATTGACGTCCTTCTCGAGCACACCTTCCGGCGATACCTTGCCACTGTCGATCCCTCCGTGGCCAACATCGATCACGACCTGATAAGTGCTCTTACTGCCGGCTGTCTCCTGCTGCGCTGCGCTTACCAGTCTGGCGCCCTGCCTGCCAAGCACTGCCGCCGTGATCAGGATCAGTACCGCCATAGCCAGTTCCAGCTTATTTTTCATATTTTTCATTAAAAAAACTCCATACCGTGTACACCTGAACTTAGTTCATTTTATGTGCACGATATGGAGTCTATGTTTTGAATCATTGTTTATTTCAGATCTATTTCATATAAGAAGCGATCTTATCCCACACATCCGCCGTCTCCATGCCGGATTTCCAGAACGCGCCTCCGGCCAGATCAAGATCCTGCATCACTTCCAGCTTCTTTTCCAGTGACTGTGCATCCTCCAGCCAAATCTTATAAGTCACGCCGTCCTTCTCATACTCGGCATAATTCTGTCCACAGTCCTCCAGCCAGTTGATCGGTGCCTGATTCGCATCGATCCGCGTGCGCGCCTCTGCCATACTGACAGCCTCACTGGAAAGGTCATAACCGACATAATCCTCGGATGAAGCCTCTGCAGAATCGCCATCGTCTTCCTTGGGCGTCTCTGCCCAGATTCTTGTATAGAACGGCATACCGAGCACGAGCTGTTCTGCGGGTACACCTTCTGCCAGCGTATCCTTGGCACCGGTATCTACAAAGCCAATCGAAGCCACACTGCCCTCGTCACTTCCGGCATAATGCTCATCATATGCCATCACGATCACATAATCCGCATAGTTCGCCTGCTCCGCACGGTTATAAAACTGTGTATAAGCGCTCGGAACATAATTATCCACGGACAACACCAGTCCGTTATCATCACATTTGAGTGACAACTCTCTGATAAACTGGATAAAGCCATCTCCCACATCACTGCTAAGCGCTTCGAAGTCCACGTTAACTCCATCCAGACTATAATTCAGTGCCTTTGAGATAATCTGATTGACCAGATTCTCCCTCACACTGGTATGTGTCAGGACGTAGGTAGAATCCACCTCCGAATTTTCGAGGTTTGACACCAGTCCCCATACTTTGACACCCTGCGAATGACAGTAATCCACGTAACTGCGGCTGCCGATATCTGCCAGATTTCCGTCATTGTCATTCAAATAAAACCAGGTCGGAGACATAACATTGACACCCTTGGAATTGGCGAGTACTGTCGCGATCCGCGCATTTGCATCCTGATTGGTCACCTGATGCCACAACAGTGTCACAGACTCATCCATGAGCTGATGTGTAAATGTCTCTCCGTCATAACTGTGTGGCGGCATCTGTGCAGAGGAGAGCTCTGCCTGATCTCCCTCACCGACCAGCTTACTGTTTTTTACATAACCAATAATGCCATCCGTCGTACTTACGTGGCTCCAGTCATCCATCGTATCCAGCACGATCACCGTCGTATCCTTGGCGAGTTCTGCCAGAATCGGACTCTTGATACCACCCTTCACACGCAACTGCGTATCTTTTTTTATCGTCGTCTGACCGTGAACCTTATCCCAATCCGTTGTCATCACAATACGATACGGATCGCTAAACAGCTCATATGCAAGATCTGTATAGTTTTTTGCAAAATCCAGCGCCACATATACGTCCGGATCCTCAATCCGCACGATCTGACTGTCGCCCTTTACCACATCATTTCCTATATAATAGTCACTCTGTCCCGCATAAGCTGTGACCGATGCCTCTGCTGTCGTATACCGCAGCAGCTGCTCATTGTCATCCCAGTAAAAACGGTCATTCAGTTCATGCAGCATCTCATAGGTAATGTAAACACTGCCATCGAACAGCTTTGCCTTCTGTCCGGCCAGCTCCTGATTGAGAACGATCGCCACATCATCCGGTGATTCAATGGCATAATAGCTGACGAGATCCTCTGTCTCCTCTGACGGAATATACTGCTCGATCTTTCTTCCTACTACAAATATCAACACAATCACAATGATCAGCAGCAATGCCGCGATCACTGGTCCTGCCTTTTTTCTCATGGTAAATACCTCCTCATGGATTCTGTCCCATCAGACATCTGCATTCAGTATAGCATATCTGCCCGTTTCCAACAACAAAAACAGGGCGCGCCAACACCCTGTTTTTGTTATCTGCACCCGAATACCGGCCGCAGATGTTGTTTTTTAACTTTTCTTTTCCCTGTATACATGACCGGAGTTCCCATTCTTCTGTCATGTAATATTGACTGTCAGATCGCTTTGTATGCCTGATCTAATCACAGTCGGTTATCATTTCATACATTGTTTTCGTCAAGTTTCATTTAATTTGTCAAAATGTAATTCCGTCAACACCCCCTCTTCTTCGTCATATACATAGTCTCTCATATAACTGGCTTGCTCCTGTGCACACAACGCATGTGTTACATACTCAGGTGAGCTGGGATATCCATCCAGAAAAAGAACGATCCCACGGCTCGCCATGGATTGCAGCTCAACATACAGTTGTTGTCTGTCTTGTCTCATATGCTTCCCTCACTTTTCCCAAAAGGAGCCTTTTTTCGTGAACTATGTTTCCTCCGGCAGCTCTGTGTAGAGTGTCAGTGGCTCCCCTGTCTCCTCCGTCGTATCTTCTGCGGATACAGAATCCGGATACCCGGCATCGGTATCCTCAGGCTCATCGATCAGATACCGCTCCAGATGCGTCTCCAGAACCGTTCTTCGCTCCTGTTCCTCCTGTACCAGAAACAGATCCGTAATATTCGGATCCCATTCCATCAGTCGGAACACCGCGGGATTGACCGGATAGTATACTTCTGCAGCCTGCTGAAACTCACCGACATACGGCACCGCATACAATGCGCAGTCCCGGTATACCGTCGTATCTACACGGGCTGCCTGATAGCGCAGCAGCTCTTCCTCCCGAAAACGCAGTTGAACCGTCTGCTGCTCTCCTTCCTCATCACGAATGATCCGATAGACCCGCTTGTGACCGACAACCAAATAATCTTCTCCGTTCGGAAATACAATTCGGACATCCACGAACTCATTCTCATGAAGTGTCTGAGGCAGGTAGAGTTCACGGATCTCTACACTTCGCTCATCTTCAGTAACCGGTGCACCTTCGTACACGAGATCTGCCTGTAGTGCTGCGCCCTTCGTGAGAGATATCTTGAGCCTTTTCCCAAGCAGATCCTCCCGATCGGCAAACGCTGCACCTGTCAGTTCCTCCTGCGACTGCACCGGCCGCCCGCAAAGCATATCTGCGGTCACTTCTTCTCCCGCGACCGCATCCCGTTTCAAAACATACAACTGCGCCTGCTGATATCCGCGCTCCAACTGCTCATAATGAGCCAGTTCTTCTCTCGTCTGCTCCATGCCGCGTTTCTCGTGACAGAGGATCACCACCAGAGGAAGCGCGGCAATACATGCTCCTGCTGCCGCTGCGCGCAGTATCATTTTTTGTCTGGCTCTCAGCTTAATGTCTCTTTCCTCCTATAGCAATTCCTGAAAAAATGCCAACTGGTCTTTTTCCAGCCGGAATGGGTCAGCGATTAAAGGAACGGTACGCACCGGTATATGGTATAGCTGCTGAAATCTCTTTTTTTCGTATATATTTCCCGTAACCGTAAGCAACGCTGTAAAATATTTTTGTTGTATATGCTCCATACCATCCGCCTGCCCGTGCGAAACCATAAAATCCTCTGCACGCTCAATCCGCCACGGACTGAGTGACGCGACCAGATATCTCAGATCACAGCGCAGAAACTCCTGCCATTCGCTCTCGCCACTCCCCAGATCCATGATCAGATACGAATATCCACCGTTTAGCAGCATCGGAAGCCGGGAGGACATTACGTGGGGGTAATATCCTACTCCGTCTTCTTCAAAATATGTTCCGCCGGACTGATCCGTATCCAGATGCCGGATACATGGGCGGTTGGACAGCTCCACGACTGCCGCCGGCACACCCCATTCATTCACCACGTAATTTGCCGTGGCAATTGCCAGATGTGTTGTCCCGACGCCACTGTCTGCACCGTAAAATCCTATGGTTTTTCGCTCCCTGCTCCTTTTTCTGACCGTAAAAATATCTTCTCACCACCTCTCTTTTTTGTGCAGCAGCTCAAAAAACTGCCGTTTCTCAACGGATAGCGCCAATGGATCCTCATCCAGCGGAAAGCAGTATACATTTCTGCGCCAATCTCTTGCATACATTCTCGCCGCCTGCGCATTTCCATAGTTTACGACCGGCACGATCCTCCGATGCAGACAAAAATGCCCGTACAATTCGCCCGCCTTCGCGATCTCCCAATATCTGCCTCCCAATACAAGAATCACTGTGTCACATGTCTCTAATTCTATGTCTGTGGATTCATATGTACCGAAATCCCTGATATAGCAGATATTGTCTCCGCTCACAGAATCCCCATCGGTCCTATGTGCGGTCGTCCCGCGAAAATCACCGCAGGAGACATATCCGGTCTGCAAGTCGCGGCGGATATTCCGGCACTGTGACATCCGCATCAGGTCACCGCTGTGATCCTGCTGAACATACAGACTGTCGATCCCCGCTGCATTCAGATACGTATTCCACGAGATCGCGATATGCGTAGCACCGATTCCCGCCCGCATACCGACAACCGCAATGTTTTTCGGAAAATGCTTTTTCCCAACCGGGCTTTCCTCCGGCGGTTCAACCGCCAGTTCCTGTTTCAACAGACCGACATTCGCATATCTTTGATCCGGCTCCGGTTTCAATGCCCGCTCTATCACCTTCATGATAAAATCATGGTTCTGTTCCGGCGCGAGATGGGCTTCCATATCACGCAGGATCATGCCGATGCCGTAGATATCCGTGCGCTCATCACAGGTTAGACCCAATCGTTTTTCAGGGGCGGCGTAGCGCGTCGTTCCATACATTTGATAGGGATTTTCCTGATTTCGGAAAAAAGATGCCGTGCCAAAGTCGACTATTTTTATCTGATCGCCATATACTATAATATGTTCCGGCTTCAGATCCTGATAGATAATCGGTTGTGGCTGCGCATGCAGATATCCGATGATATCACACAATTGTCTGCCGATCTGTAATAAAAAATTCAGGGAAATTGTTTCTTGATGATGCAAATATGCTTCTAATGATTCACCCCGCACATACTCCTCGAAGATATAGTAGTATGCGTCATCTTCCTCAATATCATAAATAATCGGGATTCCGGGATGCTTCAAAGATCTCATCAGCTCCGCTTCCATAGGAAATCCGGAACTGCCGGGCAACGACTTGGGAATTCGCTTGACTGCCCGATCCTGTTTTAGAATCTGATGTCTGACCAGATATACCTGACTGTTGGCGCCGGCTCCGAGAAGCCCGGTCACAGTATATTTGCCAAACAGGTTCTGCTCCATGATCCTCACCGCGCTTTCTGCCATATGATTATGCTCGATAGATCCGCTCGGTGAAAAAGCATTTCCAAATCTCTTATACCACACGCCGGATGGTTTTGACAACCGATTTTGCGAAGTTTATACTTTTTTAAGATTTACCTTTGTATTCTGTCCCGATAACATCTTGACGGCTGTGAAAAATTTTTATATACTTTTTGTACTTTTCAGAGATCATGACATGTTTATTTTACAGATAAGGAATAAATATTATGAAACTAGAACGAATCAATGATAACCAGATCCGATGCACCCTGACCGGACAGGATCTGGCAGAGCGCCATCTGCAGCTCTCCGAGCTGGCTTACGGCAATGACAAAACCAAACGGTTGTTCCGTGAAATGATGCAGCAGGCTTCGTGCGAACTCGGTTTTGATACCGATGACATCCCCCTGCTGATCGAGGCGATCCCTCTGCCCGGCAATTCCATCATACTGACAGTCACAAAAGTCGAATATCCGGAGGAACTGGATACACGCTTTTCGAATTTCAGTGATTACGGCGAATACCCCGGCGATCCGGAGGACGACGAAGATGATTCGCCGACCTTAGAGGGTGCCGACACGATCATGGATCTGTTTCACAAGATCAGTGCTGCGGCCGCCGCGTTACGCGATGCAGACGCCGATGCATCTACACCGGACGCGGATGAGACCTTTGCGGTGCCCGCTGATGCCGCTGATACTTCCGCACCTGCAGAGAGCGATCAGACACCCGCACCGGCAGACACCGATATCGTGAAGCTGTTCTCCTTCCGCGAGATGGATCATCTGGTCCGCCTTGCGCATGTGCTGGACAATTTCTATACAGCGGATAATTCCCTGTTTTTAGATGTCCCCGAGCATGTCTACTATCTTGTACTGCACAAGGGCAGCCATACACCCAGCGAATTTAACAAGGTGTGCAATATCCTGTCCGAATATGCTCTGCAAAACCGATATGTAGATTCAGCAGAAGCCTATTTTGAAGAACATTTCAAGTGCATTGCCGCACGGGATGCATTGCAGCGGCTTGCCAAAGTTTAAGACCGACAGCCTGCTTCCCCGAACGCATGACGACAAAAAGCCCTCCGCTGCGGGATGATATCTCATCTCCACGCGAAGGGCTTCTTTACACTGCATATTACATTTTATTTCTCATGCTTTAAGAATGTGTTGATCTGATCAACCAGTGCATCCGGCTCGATTCCATGAACCATTGCAGCCTGCTCGATGGTCTCCATCTGTGAAGACGGGCATCCGAGGCAGTGCATTCCGATACCGAGTAATACCGGAGCAATGCTTTCATCTATCTGAAGTAATTCGCCGATCATAGTGTCTTTTGTCACTGTTGCAGCCATTTGTAGTTCCTCCTTTATTGTGTATCTTTAACATGACTATTATATACACTTTCTCTTCACTTGTCTAGTATCTGATAAATTTCAAGAGTTATACATGACTAATCCTAGTACCTGATTTTATGCACAATTTTCAATTCGCTATGCTTGTTTTTCCACAATTTTTGTACTAAAATATGCTCATAGCTACAGCTTAGTAGAATCATGTATATTATAAGGAGGATAAACCAATGGCTTACGTTATTAATGACTCTTGTGTATCTTGTGGAACATGTGAAGGCGAGTGCCCCGTAGGAGCTATCTCTGCCGGTGATGGAAAGTACGAGATCAACGCTGATACATGTGTATCTTGCGGAACATGCGCAGGCGCATGCCCTACAGGTGCAATCAGCGAGGGCTAATTGTTCTTAGACGATGCAGTAAAAGGAGACTGGTTTTCAGTCTCCTTTTTTGTTGCCCCGTCCCAAAGATCAGCCCTCTAGTCCGGGTGCTGTCTTTAACTTCTGCTTACGGTTCTTTTTCTGACGAAGTGTCCGTTTCTGGCGTTTGCCGTAGCTTCGTATCGCCTCATCGAGCTTTTTAAACCGTTCTTCTTCCTGTTCATCCTGCATGCGCATCAGATAGTTCATTTCTTTAAGTACACGATCGCCTACATCCGTTCCGATCTCCCTGCTCAGATCCTTATTATTCTCCGTCATCGCATTCCTGACAATCCGTGTCATCAGATCCTGAAACTGTTCCATCCGCTCCTGCGGTGACATCTGCGTCTGCTCTGCCACGGATCTGACCTGTGGCTCTCCCGGAAGTCGTGCCGGATGCTGTGCATCAACGGTCGTCGCCGGTTTTTCCACCGGATCCGGACCGGCTGCGGCTATATGCTCCGTGGCTGCCGGCTGCGGCTGTTTGGACCCATCCTGCATTTCCTGATGTAACAGGATCTTGATCGCCTTTAGCTGATACCCTTCTTCCTTCAGTTGTTTGATACGCAAAAACTGATCGACATTCTCCTGTGTATAGTAACGATGCCCCAGCTCATTGCGGGGAACCGTCAGCTCCAATTCATCTTCCCAGTAACGTAATACATGAGATTCCACCGCCACGATATTTGCAGCATCGGAAATCATATAACGTACCTGTTCCAACCAATCGACCTCCTTCTTGTTCATTTATGCCTTTATTATAGTCAACCTTAAATCGCGGTACAATCTTTTTTCATCGCAGGTTTCGACAAAAAACGGCGTCGCGCCCGATATCATAAAAAAGGATGAAAATTCGTTCGATCTATGATATAATGTTTTATAATTGTAATTTTTTAGCTATACTGCGAATGAAGCACATTCAAAGGGATTCAGGAGGATTCATGAGTAATCGTTCGATTAAATTTAAGGGGAAGCTGCGATTTTACCTGTGCGCGCCCCTATATCTGGCCATACTGTTGGTATTGCTGAATATTCCCTGCTATTTTTATGATAAAAATGCAGGCTTTTGCATAACCCTGTTTACCGGAATCTATACGATCACCGTATTTGTCGCTTATTTTCAGTGCAAACCGTTTCTGGTCAATGAGCTCATCAATTTTGCGACACAGTACGGCACGGTTCAGAAAAAACTGCTGAACGAATTCGAGATCGCCTATGCGCTGGTTGACTACAATGGGAAGCTGCTCTGGGTCAACAACCAGTTCACAGAACTCACAGGTAAAGATAAAAATTATCACAAATCCATCACGTCTGTATTTCCTTCCATCACGAAGGAGCTGCTTCAGAGTGAGGATACCTTAGAGCTTGCGCTCCCGTTAGAAGACCTCCATCTGCGTGTCTCCATGCACCGTATCTATTTCAGCGGCATTTTAAACGAGACACAGATGCTGGAGACAAGCACGGATCGCAATTATCTGACAGCTGTCTACTTTTTTGATGAGACGGAGCTCAACCGCTGTATACAGGAGAACGAAGACCAGAAAATGGTCGTTGCGCAGGTCTATATCGATAACTATGACGAAGCGCTCGAAAGCATCGAGGATGTCAAGAGATCTCTGCTCGTCGCTCTGATCGACCGCAAGGTCAACACCTATTTTTCCAAGGTGGATGCACTCGTACGCAAGACAGACCATGACAAATATTTCATAGTGTTCCGCCATGAGCATCTGAAAGCTTTAAAGGCAGATAAATTCAGCATTCTCGAAGATGTCAAGACGGTAAAGGTCGGCAATACGATGGCTGTGACGCTCAGTATCGGCATCGGTGATACTGCCGCAAGCTACAGCCAGAATAACGAATATTCCCGTATGGCGATCGACCTTGCCCTCGGACGAGGCGGTGATCAGGTCGTACTCCGTGAGGGCGAGAAAGTCACCTACTTCGGTGGAAAAGCACAGCAGGTCGAGCGCAACACCCGCGTCAAGGCCCGCGTCAAGGCACATGCGCTGCGCGGTATTATCGAGAGTAAGGAGCGCGTAATCGTTATGGGGCACCAGATCAGCGACATGGACTCCTTTGGTGCAGCCATCGGTATCTACTGTGCCGCACGCACACTCGATAAAAAGGTTCAGATCGTGCTGAACACCGTCAGCTCTACACTCCGTCCGTTCCGCGAATGCTTTACGGAAGAAAAAGGTTATGCACCGGATACGTTCCTGACACGCGAGCAGGCGATCGAGGTATGTACACCCAATACGGTCGTCATGGTCGTGGACACCAACCGCCCGGGCAACACAGAATGTCCCGAAATATTGAAAATGACAAAAAATATTGTCGTTTTTGATCATCACAGACAGACAAGTGATACAATTGAGAATCCGGTACTGTCCTATATTGAGCCGTACGCATCCTCTGCATGTGAGATGGTTGCAGAGGTTCTGCAGTATTTTACGGAGAGCATCAAGCTGGCTCCGCAGGAAGCCGACAGTCTCTATGCCGGTATTCTGATCGATACCAATAACTTCATGGCGAAGACCGGCGTGCGCACCTTCGAGGCTGCTGCCTATCTGAAACGCTGTGGTGCGGAAGTGACACGCGTCCGCAAGATGCTGCGCAATGACATGAACGACTACAAGGCTCGTGCGGAAGTCGTACGACATGCAGAAGTTTATCGTGATGCATTCGCGATCTCTGTCTGTCCGGCTGACAATATTGAGAGCCCGACGATCGTCGGCGCTCAGGCCGCAAACGAACTGTTGAATATCACCGGCATCAAGGCATCCTTTGTCCTCACCGCATATAACGGAAAAGTCTACATCAGTTCACGCTCCATTGACGAGATCAATGTCCAGCTCATCATGGAAGCATTAGGCGGCGGCGGACATCTGACAATTGCCGGTGCACAATTAGAGCATTATACGATCACTGAAGTAAAACAAATGCTTCAGCAGACAATCGATAAGATGATAGAGGAAGGAGATATCAAAGTATGAAAGTCATTTTATTAGAGGATGTAAAATCTCTCGGAAAAAAGGGTGAGATCGTCAACGTAAGCGATGGTTATGCCAGAAATATGATCCTGCCGAAAAAGCTGGGTCTGGAAGCGACCAGCAAGAATCTAAACGACCTCAAGCTGCAGAATCAGCACGCAGAGAAAGTAGCTCAGGAGAATCTGGAAGCTGCCAGAAAATTTGCCGAGGAACTCAAGGATAAAAAGGTGGAAGTCAAGATGAAGTCCGGCGAAGGCGGAAGAACGTTCGGTTCCATCTCTACCAAGGAGATCGCTGAAGCTGCCAAAAAGCAGTTAGGTCTTGAGCTTGACAAGAAGAAAATGATCTTAAAAGACCCGATCAAGGCACTTGGCACTTATGAAATACAGATCAAGCTGCATCCGCAGGTGACAGGTACTTTTAACGTACACGTATCAGAGGGGTAAGACCGTATGCCAGCAGAAGAAACGCTCATCAAGCGTACAATGCCAAATTCGCTGGAGGCGGAGCAATCACTCATCGGATCGATGATCATGGATCGTGATGCGATTCTTGTCGCATCCGAATTACTCGTGAAGGAAGACTTCTACCATCAGCAGTATGGGATTCTCTTCGAAGCGATGGTCGATCTGTTCAACAACCGTGAACCCGTGGATCTGGTCACACTTCAGAACAAATTAAAAGAAATGAACGTACCTCCTGAGATCAGTTCCCTGGAATATGTCCGTGATCTGGTCGATGCGGTACCTACATCCGCCAATGCCAGATATTACGCGGAGATCGTAAAGGATAAATCCATGCTGCGGCGCATGATCCGCACGACAGAAGAGATCGCCAACGACTGCTATCAGGGCACGGAATCCACGACTGTTCTCATGGAACAGACAGAGAAAAAGGTCTTTGATCTGTTACAAAACCGCGGCGGCGGTGACTATGTCCCGATCAAGGATGTGGTCTTGGAAGCACTCGATAAAATCGAAAAAGCATCCAAGACACAGGGAAATGTCACCGGTATCGCAACCGGATTTCTCGATCTCGATTATAAGACCGCCGGCTTACAGCCGTCAGATCTCGTACTCGTGGCAGCGCGTCCTTCCATGGGAAAGACGGCTTTCGTCTTGAATATCGCACAGCATGTCGCCTTTCACAGCAATCTGTGTACCGCGATCTTCAGTCTGGAGATGTCCAAGGCGCAGCTCGTGAACCGACTGTTCTCGCTGGAATCCCGCGTGGATGCACAGAAGCTGCGTTCCGGTAATCTGTCTGATACCGACTGGGAGAATCTGATTGAAGGCGCAGGCACGATCGGCCAGTCCAAGCTCATCATCGATGATACCCCCGGTATCTCGATCTCCGAACTGCGCAGTAAGTGCCGGAAATACAAGCTGGAGCATGACTTAAAGCTCGTCATCATTGACTACCTGCAGCTCATGAGCGGCAGTGGCGGCAGAGCCTCCGATTCCAGACAGCAGGAGATCTCTGATATCTCACGTTCGCTCAAAGGACTCGCCAGAGAGCTCAATGTCCCGGTTGTCGCATTATCCCAGCTCTCACGTGCTGTCGAGCAGCGTCCGGATCACCGTCCGATGCTCTCCGATCTGCGTGAATCGGGTGCGATCGAGCAGGATGCCGATGTCGTGATGTTTATCTATCGTGATGACTATTACAACAAAGACACCGAAGATAAAGGTATTGCTGAGATCATCATTGCCAAGCAGAGAAACGGTCCGATCGGAACCGTCAATCTCGTCTGGCTGCCTGAATATACCAAATTCGCGAATATGGAACGCTAAAAAATGCCCGGACAAATGTCCGGACATTTTTTGTTTACCCCAATGTATATTTTCTCTCCTAAAATGACTTATGCATTCGGCTGTGCCAGATAAGGAAGTACCTGATCCATTGTATCTGCCATCGCTGCAATATTTTCCAAAACAGTTTCGATATCCTCATCACTGTAAGAATCAGGATCTGCTGCTACTTCATTTGCCTGATTGACAACCTCTGCACAATTATTCAGATATTCAACTGCCTCATCATTATCCAACCAGCCATTTGTCTCTGCAAAATATAATGCATAATCATACAGCAGATTGAGCTCGGTATTCACACGCTTGATCGCATCCTTATAAGTGATCGCTTTCTTTACCTTGATCTTTGCCTTTGCTGCATAGGTATCTTTGCCTTCCTTCCATGTAACTGTGATCACAGCAGTTCCCGGCTTCTTGGCAGTCACAACACCCTTTTTATTTACAGTCGCAACTGACTTCTTATTTGTCTTATATGTCGGCTTTGCTTTTGCCGGCGCATTGTGAAGAACCAGTGTCCATTTCTCGCCCTTTGCCATCGTGTAGGATGCTACGATGAATCCCTGCGATGTCTTCGCAGCCTTTGCAGGTGTCGGTACGAGTACTGTGGTCAGTATCAATGCACATGCCAGCACAAGTGTTACCATTCGTTTCATGATTTTGTTTTTTTTGTTTTCCATAACACGTTACCTCTCTTCCAGTACATTTGCTGTTGTTTTTTGTATTAATATATTATAAACGCCCCCGCTGTCTGGCGGAGGTGTCTGTTCCGAATCGTCCCTAATATGTCTTGAATCGACTTTCATGCCTGATACGCATCTGCCCCAATCGCCTGATCTGCGGTCATGAGTGACAGATCCGTATACAGCCGCGATGTTTTCTCATTATAATTACCGGTTCCGATCTGTGTGATATAAGAGAAACCATCTCCTGTTTTCTTTGTGATCATCTGCTCCATCGTATCGCGGTAGTCCAGATCCTCATCCTTGATATCTGAGACATCAATATCTGCATTTCTCGTGACACGCATGATCGATTTTTCGCGTATCTCGTATTTCGGATACAATTTTGAGATAAAATGCAGGATCAGTTCCTCAGACAGCATAAAGCATCCGGGTCTGGTCGGAATCTCAATCAGACGCTTGAATACATCATTGGAGCAAGGTACGATTCCTGTCTTTTTCTTACCCTTCTGGGTCGTGAGCAGTACGATCGCGTATAGCTGCTTATTTGCCAGAAACGGAAACGGCTACTGTCTGTCTCATTCGCTCCATTCTAACAGCCGAATGTAAATTCCATTCACTACATCATGTAAAATCCATGTAAGTTTTGGGTAAAAGGAGAAAAAAAGACACCTTTCAGCTTGCACTGAAAAGTGTCTTTTATGATACGATGATCTTACTCCTGAACGTAAGGCATCAATGCTACGTGACGTGCTCTCTTGATAGCAACGGTCAGTGCACGCTGATGCTTTGCACAGTTTCCGGTGATTCTTCTGGGAAGAATCTTACCTCTCTCAGAGATATATCTCTTTAACTTGTTTGTGTCCTTGTAATCGATCACATTGTCTTTTCCACAGAATACACATACTTTTTTTCTTCTGTGCATCGGGCGTCTCTTTGCCGGAGCGCCGTCTCTGTCACTCTTATTGTAAGGCATAGCTCTCTACCTCCTATATTATTGGTCTTTCTGAACTCATCAGTTCAGAAAATATGTCTAATTAAACGGTAATTCCTCATCAATACCCTCAGGGATATTCATGAAGCCGTCCCCTGCATCGCTGGGTGACGGTCTGTCAGCAGGAACAAATCCACCGCCGTTATTCTGTGCAGCGGCGCTCTTGCTCTCGGCAAACTCCTGATCCTCTACTACAACGTCTGTGGTGTACACACGCTGTCCGTCCTTATTCGTGTATGATCCGGTCTGAATTCTGCCGGTCACAACGACTTTGGTTCCCTTATGCAGATATTTCTCTGCGAACTCTCCGGAACGGCCAAATGCTACGCACTGGATAAAATCAGCGGTCTGATCACCATTCTGATTGTTGCGGCTCACACGTCTGTCTACTGCTAACGTATATCTTGCAATCGCTGTTGCATTCTCACCCTGAGAGTAACGTACCTCAGGATCACGGGTCAGACGACCCATCAAAATAACCTTATTCATTCGGTTCTCCTATCTTTGCTCTAAGGCAAGATCATAAGCCTCTCACGACTCTGCCGCAAGACGATTATTTCTCGTCTGTTCTAACACATAAGAAACGAAGAACGTTGTCCATAATACGGACATTGCTTTCAACTTCCGCAGGCACGGTAGCCTCTGCATCAAAGTGAATGAAGTAGTAGAAGCCTTCGCTCATCTTCTGGATGTCATAAGCTAACTTCTTCTTGCCCCAATCCTCAACATCTGTGATGGTTCCGCCGGCACGAGTGATATACTCTTTTGCCTTCTCTACGGTAGCGGTTCTTGCATCGTCTTCGATCTTGGCATTCACAATGAGTGCTAATTCATAATTGTGCATCGTTTTTACCTCCTTTTGGTCTCTGGCCCACTCTCTCATCTGATCATGGAGTGAGCAAGGAAACATAGTTCACGAGATGGTATTTTACCATGCTTTTCACGATTAATCAAGTACTTTCGCGATTTTTTGCAGAGTTTTTGATGCTTTTTTGAAATAATACACGCTTCCCGGCGTTTCCTATGCTTTTTTTAGATTCTTCGTGTTTTTCTCTACGATCTTCCGCGCGATCATGATCTGATGACCACAGCCCTCACACTCCAGCCGGAAATCCGCACCGACACGCAGGATCTTCCAGTCATGGCTGCCGCAGGGATGTCCTTTTTTTAATGTAACGATATCGCCTACTGTATATTCCATCGTTGACTTCCTTTTATAAATAATAGATCCATTATATCTCGATCCTGCTAAATACTGCTCCTAAGCCTTCCTGGATGACCAGATCGGCACGGTCATCCATCGGAGTCGCGGATTTATTGATCAGTACAAGCTTATGTCCTCTGTAATAATCGATCAGGCCTGCTGCCGGATAGACCGCGAGCGATGTACCACCGATGATGAGCATGTCCGCATGGCTGATATCATAGATCGCCTGCTGCACGGTATGATCATCAAGCCCTTCCTCATAGAGCACGACATCCGGCTTGATCCGGCCTCCGCATGCATCGCAGACCGGCACGGGATCGGGCGATTCGAGAATATAATCCGCATCAAACTGCTTTCCGCAACGCTGGCAGTAGTTGCGATGCACGCTGCCATGCAGCTCCCATACACGCTTAGATCCTGCTGCCTGATGCAGCCCATCTATATTCTGTGTAACAACCGAGCGCAGCTTTCCGGCTTCTTCGAGTCTGGCCAGTACCTTATGCGTCACATTCGGTTCAACACCCGGGCAGAGCATCTTATTCCGGTAAAACCGGTAGAATTCCTCGGGTTTTGCCACATAAAAGCTGTGGCTTAAGATCGTCTCCGGCGGATAATCATACGTCTGATTGTAGAGTCCGTCTACACTACGGAAATCAGGAATCCCGCTCTCCGTGCTGACGCCTGCTCCGCCAAAAAATACAATATTGTCGGATTCCTTTACCATCTGTACAAATGTCTGAATTGCTTTTTCTGTTTCTGACATCACTCACACCTCCTGTCTGAGTCATGATCTTATTAGTACCTATCATCTATAGTAGCCTATTTTTTTCGATCTGGCAACGTCCGATTTCCTGCTATTTTTGATACGCGGTACATGATCCGGCACAGGATGACCGCCACCAGCGTACTCACACAGGTCGCTAAAATGCCCGGCCCTACGATTGCTGTCGGACTGACACTGCCGTATTGACTGCGATAGGCGATCATATTGACCGGTATGAGCTGCAGCGATGAGATATTGAGCACGAGAAAGGTACACATCTCCTTGCTCGCCACACCTTTTTTCTCTCCCGAAAGCAGTTCCAGCTCCTGCATTGCCTCCAGTCCTGCCGGAGTCGCCGCCCAGCCCAGTCCAAAGATATTTGCCATAAAATTCGTCGCGATCAGCTCACCGGCCCGGCCATCCTGTGGCAGATCCGGAAACAAAAACCGCAGCACCGGGCGCAGACGTCTCGTGCACGCGGTAAGTATACCGGTCTCCTGTGCGATCTCCATCAGTCCCGTCCACATCGCAATGACTCCCGCCATTGTGATTGCGAGATCGACTGCCTCTTTTGCCGCATCGACTGCCGCGGATGAGATCACACCGAACCCTCCGTGAAATGCACCGAATATAATGCCGATCGCGATCATCGCTCCCCATAGATAGTTCATATGCACACTTCCCTGCCTGTTTGTTATTGCTCTATCGTATGTATATGCACATTTTCCCGGAATGTTCATATGATACTGTAGATCATTACCGGTATGTCATCGGGCGGGCGATCGCCCGGATAAGGAGCCACTATGCCTATTTTATTATTTTTGTCAGATGCCATGATCCCTCTGCTGATCTTTATCATCGTAGGATACGGGTTACTCACAGGCTGCAACGTCTACGACGCATTTATCCACGGTGCCTTGCGCGGATTGAAGATCGTTGTGCAGATCCTGCCTACGCTGATCGGCCTCATGATCGCTGTCGGCATCCTCCGCGCCAGCGGTTTTCTCCTATGGTCTGCCGATCTGCTGTCCCCCGTATGTGAATGGCTGTCATTTCCGCCGGAGCTGCTGTCGGTGGCATTTGTCAAACTGTTTTCTTCCTCAGCCGCCACCGGACTCGCTCTGGACATCTTCAAGGAATACGGCACAGACTCCCTGCAGGGTCTCGCTGTCTCCATCATGCTGAGCTGTACCGAGGCTGTTTTCTATACCATGTCTGTCTATTTCATGGCTGTCCGTATCAAAAAGACGCGGTGGACTCTGCCCTGCGCGCTGCTCGCCACGCTCTCCGGTATACTGATGAGTGTATTTCTCGCTCATGCCATGCTATAGATACCGCATATTGCATCGTTTCAATGTGTGCCCCAGCTCTCATAATCCGTGTGCAGACCATATCGGATATCGAACAGCAGACAATCCCCGTCTGCAAATGTAAACCGATTGCCCATCCGGTCTGTCCGCGCATGTGCGAATCCCTGCATCTGCCACATGTTGCAGTATCCTCGCCCGCTGTTTGCCGCGTTCACATAGCCCAGATGTGCCTTTCCCGCCGGATAGGAGCGTATCTCAAACTGTACGAGCAGATACCCGTCCCGGTAAAAGATCGGTTCGGACTGACTAATTCGGCCACCGTGTTCCCGGATGTACCTGTCCAGATCAATGTCCGCATCCGCGATCCGCAGATCCGCCGATAGCTGGTATTCTCCGTTCCATACCTGCACGGACTGCGCACAGATCGCCTGATCCGCGACATTGCGCTCATAGACCCCGATCCATTGCCGCTTCCCAGCCGGAAAGATCAATGCCGGACGAATCTCTGTCAGATTATCTCGCCGATACAGACGCACCCGTCTGCGCCCGCTTCCGTCTCTGGCGATATAATAATAAGTAGGAACACCTACGACCTGTGCCTGTGAACCACGCATATCTCCGATCGTCCGCAGCTGTAGCTTGACGCAATAGCCCAGTCCGACAGCCCGGGCAGTCGGATTGTACGGATGATCTCCCGGCAGAACCGGAAATACCCCACTGTTTACGCGTGAAGCGATCAGATTTCCATCCGGGTCATTTGGTCCAATCCGGTATGATATCTGATTTTTCTGTCCATTCCTATCATAAAAGACGCTCTTCCAGCGCGGATAGTCCACGATATCCGTGATCGCCAGATCATACATGCGTCCCACCACTGTTACGGTAAGTTCATCATAAGCTCCGTATTCCGTCAGTTCCAGATTGGCAAGATACCCATTCTGATCCATGCCACCCTGCGCGGCAGCGGCATTTTTTGCAATCGTCCGGTATCGGATCCGATAATCGCCTTCTCTCACTCCCGGTGGAAGATAAAACTGCTGGTTTCCGGCCGGAAGATCGATCCATGTACCGGGCTTATACGCAGTATTTCCTATATAGACAGTGAATGGAAAACGGATCTGACGATCCCTGACATACTTGTCATAGTCCCTGCTGCCGTAACCGGGCAGAGGCCGGTGCGCGCCATAGGTCGAGATACCGACGGTAAAGGGGCGCCCCAATATCAATGACAGGTACTTTGTCGGCACGACCTGCTGATTATGTGCCCTATCATCCGTGATCCCTCCCTTACAGGTGACCGGTGTATGCACTGTGACATCATTCACATGCGCTACCGGCTTTCGTTTCCTGCTCGTGTCGAATACACTGCGATAGATCGCCCATGCATCTGTCTGATAGTGGTCATTTCGCTTCGTATGTGGGATCGTCAGCTCCGGTGTGCGAAACCGCTGCATCCGCGTACCCTTCTGGCGCACCGGCTCCGGCGCTTCGCGTTCCACATATCCATCCATCAGAATGACCTCTCCGTCTATACCGAACCGGTCATTGTGCACCCGCACATTACCGGCCACATCTTCTGCCGCCTGCTGCAGCTCGTCCATCGTAAGGCAGGCTCCGTCCGAGACATCTCCACCATATACGCTGCCTGAAAACGGCGGGATCACCAGATACTGCTCCTGATCCCTCAACAGATCAACCCTCGCCTCATATAATCTGTCCTGTTCAACCGCACATTCCGGCAATGCCTCATTTTCCACGCGCACACGCTCCAGCGCATACAACCGCAGTTCCCGGATCCGGTAATACGAATACGGTCGCTGCACATACAGTGTCATCTGTGTCGTATAGCTGCCTTTTGCGGGACCTGCTTCCGTCATATAGGTGTATGTATATGTGACATATAGGGTGACCGGAACGACTGCCAGACCATAATAATGACGCAGAAAACACTCATAAAAATACTTCTGCTGGGAACCGCTCACTGCGACCTGTTCTCCGGTCGGGATCGCCTGCGTCACGTCAAATACCGGCTCAGCCAGCGGAACCGCGCTGATCTTCACCTCATTTTCTCCGCACTCGTCAATTCCATAGACCAATACGGTCTCTTCCTCCTGCGCGACCTCCCCGGGCGGCTCGATCATATCCGGAATGGCCGGAAAATATACTGCCTTGTTAAAATGCGTCCGCAAGCCCTCCGGATCTGCCCAGCTTCTGGCATTCATGATACCTGCTGCCGTCGTATACACTTCTCCGTGCAGTGCTCCGTCCTCATCGATCCATCCGAGCGCTCTGCCATCCTCGACAACTGTCATGATCGCATCCAGATAGACCATCCCACCTTTTTGATACAGTTCGAGCTGCCAGTCTGCGGAGGCCGCACCGATACGCTCAAAGATCTCCTCTTTCCCACAGATAAACCGGGTATAGACATAATCCCTGTCATCGGGATCCGCGAACGACGCGCCTGCCTGCGTCAGCCTGATCCGGGCACGCTGTTTTACAGACACATTTCCGGGCCACCGTTTGATCGTCCAGCCGATCGTGCGGTAACGGATACCCCCGGTAGCTTTCTTGTCATGAGTTGTCATCTGTAGATTTCCATTGGAATCAAATAATAGATTTTCCTGATACAGATCCGACGCATCCGCACGCTCAGTAAACAACAGGCATATCACGAGTATCATACCCGCCAATGCTGTGACCTTCCGCACAGACCCCGGACAATGTTTGTTCATGTACATGTCCTCCCTCTACTTTTTATTCATAGTACAGGGATTTGGCACATAGAATCTAAAGACATAAGAATTAGGGTTCTATTTTAGCATAGTCCCACAGAAAGGGCAATGATCATCCAGCAAATGATCAGGAAAAATATAATGTTTAAAAAATGGAACGATAACAACAAGATCACATGGGAACTCCGGCTGCTGAGTCTGGGACTGTGCATTGCCATACTCTTTACCTGCGGCATGTCCGCTTTTTCCTCAATACAAGCGAAAAAGCAGCCGGATTTTTCCTCCTACACACAACTTCTGTTTCAGGAAGAATTGTCTTCGGACACGCTCGCCCTGCACTATACGCTCGCAGATCCGGGCAGCTACGGCATCGAAGACTATCAGGTCTCACTCGGCTCCTTATCAGAGGCAGACCGGTTCGCCACGCGCCTGTCCTGCGAGAACATCCGTGCGGCACTTCAGTCATATGATTATGATGCGCTCCCAGTCGATGAGCGCCTGACGTACGATATCGTTACATATTCGCTTGATCAGAATCTCGATGGCTGCCGTTTTTATGACTATGAAGAACCGTTGGGCGCGATCAGCGGTATTCAGGCGGAGCTCCCCATCCTCCTCGCAGAATATACCTTCCGCCGTCAGGAAGATGTAGAAGACTATCTGACACTGATCGACAGCGCCCCGTCCTATTTTGATCAGATCATTGATTTTGAAGAACGCAAATCCGCAAAGGGACTGTTCATGCCTGCGTTCGCTGCCGATGCCATCACACAGCAGATCTCCTCTCTGATCACAACACCTGCCTTCAACTGTCTGCGTGAGACCTTTCCGGATAAACTGCAGGAGGTCGCTGATCTCTCATCTGAGGAACGTGTGGATTATCTGCGTGAACATGATGCGCTGATCAACAACCGGCTGGTTCCTGCCTACGAAGCTCTGCGCGAATGCCTCTGCCGGCTGCGCGATACATCCGCGCATGATGGTGGTCTCTGTCAGCTTGCAGGAGGCGATGATTACTACTCCTATCTTGTCAAAAGGTCTACGGCAAGCGCAAGGTCTGTCAATGAATTAAATGAGATGATTGCCAAAAAAAGACAGTTCGATATGTCCGAACTTGCAAAAATCATCAATAATAACCCAAATATTTTGTCTCAAATGTCCGGTATGACTAACGTGAACCTGCAGTGGAACACGCCGGAGCAGATGGTCGAACGCTTAAAGGATTGCATGAGCAGCGAGTTTCCGGAAGCACCGGAACATAACTATGAGATCAAAACCGTGGAACCGGCGATGCAGTCATTTCTCTCCCCTGCGTTCTATCTGACAGCGCCGATGGATGATCCGGATGAAAACAACATCTACATCAACCCGGCCTATCAGCGTTCCGATCTGGAGCTGTTCACCACGCTGGCGCACGAGGGTTATCCCGGACACTTATATGAGACGGTTTCCTCCTATGAACAGGGTCTGGCTCCGCTGCGACACATTCTTTCCTTTGGCGGCTACACGGAAGGATGGGCCACCTATGTAGAAATGTGCTCCTATGATTACGCCGGACTGGATCCGACGCTCGCACGCGCACTCCAGCTCAATGCCGCTGCCACACTCAGTCTCTATGCGTCCATCGACATCGGCATTCACCATGAGGGATGGGATCGCGATGTTGTACTGGAATTTCTGTCCGATTACGGAATTACCTCGGTAGACACCGCAGATCATGTCTACGAGCTTGTTGTAGAAACTCCCGCGAACTACTTAAAGTATTACGTTGGCTACCTCGAGTTTCTGGAACTAAAAAAAGATGCCTGTCTCCGATACGGCTCTGATTATAATGACAAAGCATTTCATCAGGCACTGCTCTCTATCGGACCTGCACCTTTTTCGATCATAAAAGACTATCTGCCACTGTACTATCATCCTCAGGCATCAGCATCCAGCAATGCCTGATACACCTCACGTTTGGATATTCCCCGATCCTTGGCAACGAGCTTCATCGCTTCCTTCCGAGGGATGTCCTGTGCTTCATAGATTGCCATATGTTCGCTGATCGTCATCCGTTCCCATTCACGTTGAGCTTCCGCTTCCAGTTCACGTCGATCTTTTCCTTCTACCACAAGGACATATTCTCCACGAGGTTCATTGTCTTTATAGTACAATAAGACATCATCTAATGTCGTTTTTTGAATATCTTCATATTTTTTAGTCAGTTCCCTGCACACAGAGATGGAACGGTTCCCAAGGACGCTCCTCAACTCCGTCAGCGTAGCGATCAGGTGATGCGGCGCTTCATAGAGTATGATCGTCCGCGTCTCATCCTTTAATTCCTCCAGCACCTTTGCCCGTTCCTTTTTATCCCGCGGCAAAAATGCCTCGAACGCAAACCGTCTCGTCTGCTGACCGGACATCGTGAGTGCCGTGATGCACGCAGCCGCTCCGGGCAGCGAAGTTACATGCATGCCTTCCTCCAATGCGATCCGCACGAGATCTTCTCCCGGATCTGAAATGCCGGGTGTACCCGCATCTGTGATCAGTGCGATATTTTTTCCCTGCCGCAGCTGATCGACGAGCTGGTATGCTTTTTCGATCTTATTATATTCATGATAGCTCGTCATCGGTGTATGGATCTCAAAATGGTTCAGCAGCTTCAGGGAATTTCTCGTATCCTCTGCCGCTATGAGATCGACTTCCTTTAACGTGCGCAGCACACGATATGTGATATCCTCCAGATTACCGATCGGAGTCGCGCATAAATATAAAGTTCCTCTAGTATCCATAAACGTCTGTGATCTCCTCTGTGTATACTCCGGGTTCCCGGAAAACAATGAGTGGCTTTTCTACTGTCAGTCTGGCATTGCCGCCGCGCAATCCCTCAATAAGCACCATATTCGGCTCCCTGTCCGCATACGGATAGACCAGCCGCATACGCTTGGGTTCGATGCCGTACTGATGCATCAGACAGAAGATCTCGACCAATCGGAACGGCCGGTGTACCAGAAACAGCCGTCCTCTCGGCTTTAACAGCTTCGCACTCTGGGCGACCACGTCTTCCAGTGTGCAATAGATCTCGTGTCTGGCAATCGTTTTCGCTGACTGCGCATTCTGCAATCCGTGCTGTCCGATCATATACGGCGGATTGGATGTGACTACATCAAAAGAAGATGCTCCAAACAGTGTCGAAGCATCCTTGATATCACCGGTCACTATGTCGATCTTGTTCTCCAGATGATTGTAGGCGACACTACGGCTCGCCATATCAGCGCTCTCGGGCTGCAGCTCCAGCCCGGTAAAATGCGATCCGTCCGTCTTGGCCTCCAATAAGATCGGGATAATGCCTGTTCCTGTACCCAGATCCAATACCCGCTCTCCCGGCTTCACCTGCGCAAAGCCGGATAAGAGTACCGCATCCATGCCAAAACAGAATCTGCCCGGATCCTGAATGATCTGGTAGCCGTTTCGTTCCAGATCATCCAGACGCTCTCCCGGTTTCAACAGACCGGTATTATTTGTCTTCTGAAGCGGGTTTTTCTCCTCCGCGATTCGCTCTGTCCCCACGATCTACGCGATCCTTTCCATTTCCACGGTCTTTATTATAACGGTTTCTGCGATAATGATTGCGCTGCTGGTTCTGATCCGCTGCTTCGCGGTTTTTATTCCGGTCGCGCTCTTTTTTCTCACGCGGCTCCCGGTTCTCGCGATTTGCACTCTGATCTCTGCGATCCCTGCCTTCACGTTTTTCGCGCTCTCTGCCCTCCGGCTTCGCCTGAGGCTTCTGCTCGGATGCTTCTGCTTCTCCATCCTCTAAGGATGAGAGCTCCTTTAACTCCTTGGACGATACCTTGGTATTCCTCTTGCGCGGATGGAATTTGAGTTCTTCTATGTCATATTCACGCAGTTCTTTCTCATCATCTGCTTCAATGAGCACCTTCACCTTCTGGCGGAGCACATTCACACTCTGTACTTCACCTACCGCACCATCTATGGCAGTCACCGAATCACCGATACCCGGAAGACGGCTGTTTAAGTACTCATACGTTTCCTCCTCGTTCTTTAAGCAGCACATGAGACGCCCGCAGACACCGGAGATCTTGGTCGGATTCAGTGAAAGATTCTGCTCCTTTGCCATCTTGATGGACACCGGAACAAAATCAGACAGATACGAACAGCAACACAACTCCCGTCCGCAGATACCGATACCTCCGAGCATCTTCGTCTCGTCCCTGACACCGATCTGACGCAGTTCGATACGTGTACGGAATACACCCGCCAGATCCTTGACCAGTTCTCTGAAATCGATTCTTCCGTCTGCCGTAAAATAAAACAGCAGCTTGTTACTGTCAAACGTATATTCCGCCTGCACCAGCTTCATATCCAGACCATGCTTGGCGATCTTCTCCTGACAGGTCTTATATGCACTCTTTTCGCGCTCCTTGTTGCGTTCTACTGTTTTGTCATCTTCCTCGGTAGCCACGCGGATGACCGGCTTCAACGGCTGCACGACGGTATCATCCTCCACCTCACGCGGTGCGATCAGTACCGTTCCGTACTCGATACCTCTGGCGGTCTCGACGATGGCGTGATCTCCTGCTGCCATCTCGAGATCCTTCGGATCGAAATAATATATTTTTCCGGCATTGCGGAAACGAATTCCTACTACTTTTGTCATGTTAATTCTCCTTTAATGTCAACAGCAACAGCTCGATCACCAGATCGAAGTTCACGTTTGCGTTTAACCGTGTCTTCGCCTTGTCCAATGCATTCAGCTTGCACTCGATTCCATGATAAGACGACGTATTGGCCTGTTTTTTGATCTCGTAGACCTCATCCTTGAAGATCAGGCCGTTCACGTCTGCCGTTGCCTTATATAACAATACATCCCGGTACCAGATCATCAGCATATCGAAAAAATCGTTGATTTCCAGCTTGTATTCACCAATCTGCTTCACGGCACCGATCATCTCGGACAGCTCGATATCCCCGATCCGCTTGACTAACTGCAAAGCCGCATCCTTGATCTCATTAAAATGTGCGGAAGATGCCAGCGCGATCGCTTTTCCTACCACGCCCTGTGAGAATGCCACGCACACGTCCGCCTGATAATCAACGACTCCGCAGGATCTCATCAGATAATCCTTCAGCTTGTCACCCGGCACCGGCTTTAAGTCCAGACGGATGCACCGTGACAGGATCGTAGGCAGAAATGTGTCTGCGTTTGTCGTCAGCAGCAGGATGATGCCATATGCCGGCGGCTCCTCGATCGTTTTGAGCAGTGCGTTCTGCGCCTGCACATTCATTTTCTCAGCCTCATCCACAATATAGATCTTATAAGGACTGCTGTACGGCTTGACCGCAATATCCTGATTGATCTGCGTGCGGATATCATCCACGCCGATCGTATTCGGCTTTTCATGCTGTACATATATGATATCCGGGTGATTATGCGATGCAGCCTGTTTGCACGAATGGCACTCACCGCACGGCTCGACACCCTTTTTCTCACACTGCAGCGCACTCGCGAACGCCTCCGCGATCATCATCTTTCCCGCTGCCTGCGGTGCGTTCAGGATATACGCATGGCTCACCTTATCCATGCGGATCGCATTCTGCAGATGTTCGATTACCTGTTCATTTCCCAATATATCCGAAAAAGCTGCCATAAGTGCCTCCTTATGTTAATATATCCAGCAGCAGACCCTCGATCTCCCCGATCCTGCTGAGAATGTCAATCTGATTTTTCTCATCCTCGACCAGCTCCTGCGCCAGTTCATCCAGATTCTGGTCGATCAGGCGGATGATGCCGTATACGCGGTGTCTTCCCCTGTGATCCAGAAAATTCTCTCTGGAAAACTTATGCGAACGATTGACGATCTCGTTGAGGAAATCCTTGATCAGCCCACGGTAACGCTTCATCTCCCGGATATCCATATGTCTGGCGATCAGCTTGCCCTGCACATTGATATCCTTGAGCATCCGCTCCACCTTTGCCTGAAGATCCGCATCCTCGATCGCACTGGTCAGCGTAAAACGAAAGCTGTCATCGACCGGCTGTGTCTGATTTGTCTGATTTACGGACGACAGTGGTGTCGTCTGGTTTACTCTGAAATTATCCATCTCTTATCCGTTTTTCATACTCCTGATATATGCACCCAGCTTCTCTATGGTATCTTCCAACACTTTATTTTCAAATATCGGCCGGATGTGCGCATCTCTTAGTTTTTCTGCGGAAAAATCCTCCTCATCCGCCAGAAACCGTCGGCACATTTCCTTATATTTCGGTTCCGGCTGTCTGCGTTCACGATCCAGCGCCCGCTGCAGACGCAGACCATCATCGACCTCCAGATACAGAGGCACCAGCCGTTCCGCTCCAAAATATTCCCTCAGCTTCAGATATGCTTCCAACGTATTGATCGTCAGATAATCTCCCTGTGAAGGATCAAGCTGCTCATCTGCCACCGTAAAATAATGCCAGATACCATGCACGGTATGATAAGAACGGCTCTCTATGATCCTGCCCCCGGCACATAACTGTTCATACTGCCGGTCCGTATAAAAATAGTAGTTTTCACCGTCCTGTTCCCCCTCCCGGATCGGACGCGTTGTTCCCGTCACCAGACGCTGCAGTCCCAGATCAGGCTGCTGCAGCAGTCTCTGATAGATCGTATCCTTACCCGAAGAGCTTTTTCCCATAAGACAAAATATATATCCCATTGCCTGATTGATCCTTTCTGCCTTATTCAGTATACCCTAATCTTTTCTCCATTGCAATTAGTATGTCACAGTACCTCGATATGCGAAGCCTCCTTATCGCGCAGCCCTTCCACTTCCAGACCACGCGTCTTCAGTTCCTGCATATCAGCCACAAACGCAGCATCGATCCGTTCTCCCGGAACGAGGATCGGTATGCCCGGAGGATAGAGATAGACATATTCCCCGCTAATCTGTCCGATCGCCTGCTGCCAATCCACGGTTATCCGGTTTTTTGCGTCCATCGCTGACGCAATCGGGCATACCTGCTCCCGCTCCCGATAAATTCTCGCAACAAATCCCCTTTCAGCCCTGTCAGCCGGTTTAAGCTGCGCATCGATCTCATTCAATGCATGCAAAAGGCGTTCAAATCCCTCTCTCGTATCCATTAACGAGCACAGTGCCGTCACATATTCACCGGAACACATCTCCATCTGCAGATGATAGCGTGACAACAGCTCATCATACAACTGTTTTCCATCTATATCAGAATCTCTCGTACTGATCAGAATCTTAGACCGGTCACGATCATAAGCGCATGCCGTGTCAAAATCTGTTCCCTGTATCACATGCAGACACTGCAGACCCGCACTGTTCTCATAAAACCACTTCAGGTTCTCATCCAGCTTCTGAAACAGCCGCGCTCCGTTTTCCTGCAAAAAGGGTACTAGACGGCTCATCCCTGCCATTAAAATATAAGAAGGCGAACTGCTCTCATAGATATCGAGGAACCGCTCCAGCTCATCCTCTGCGACCCGGTCCGAGCACACATGCAGCAGTGCGCTCTGTGTAAATGCCGGCAGCGTTTTGTGCACACTCTGGATCACGACATCTGCGCCACAGATTGTCGCGGAACGCGGGCAGCTTTCATGCAGACCAAAATGTGCGCCGTGTGCCTCATCCACAATGAGCGGCAGACCGTAACCATGCACGATATCCGCGATACGCGCGATATCTGATACCACACCATCATAGGTCGGGCTCGTGAGATAGACTGCGCGGATCGCCGGATCCGTCTCCAGTGCATGCGCGATATCTTCCGGCAGAATCGCACCCTGAATATCATACTCACTGATCACCGGATAACAATAATGTGCCTCCAACTGCCGCAGATCCAGTGCATGATAGGCAGCCTTGTGCGAATTGCGTGCTAAGAGCAGCTTTCCGCCCCGCGGCACAGCCGCTGAGATCGCTGCCAGTATGCCGCATGTACTCCCGTTTACCAGAAAAAAGCTGCGCCTGACACCGATAAAATCTGCGTAGCTGCGCTGTTCATCGCGAAGAATCCCCTGCGCATGATGGAGGTTGTCAAACCCGTCAATCTCCGTAATATCTATATGATATGCATCCGCGGGCAAATGAAGCTGTCTCTTGTGCCCCGGCATATGAAACGGATAGTGATCCGTCCTGTCATAAGCTTGTAACTGTTCCAGCAGCATTAGTCCAAATACCTCCCCAGATCCGGTATCCAACTGCCCAGATAGATCATATCCTGCAGTCTGGCATTCCACAGCGGCATCAGAAACTGCCACAGCCGCCCATAGACACTCTCCCAGTCCGGCAGCGGTCTTCTCTGCCGTTTCCGGTAAGCCTGCCATTTTTTCTTCATATACGGATAATCCAGATAGCGCTCCATCTGCGAAAAACGTGTCTGATCCAGCGTGATGTTTCGTTCTGTACAATAGAGATCCAGTTTTTTCTGCATCTGTCTGCCCTCAAAGCCAAGCAGTCCGAGCGCATCATACAGCCGCTCATAGACACCCATATCACGAATCAGTTCCAGATTCTTCAATGCCTCTCCGAGATCATCAAAAAACTGTTCTTCCAACGGATAGACCGGCACCTGCTGCGATTTATCCGTCTCCATGATCAGCCGCATGGTATACGTACCCGGCTCATGGGCAAGCCCGCTCCTGCAGAGCGGATCTACCACCAGAAGTATCGGGATTCTCACGCCCTCCAGTTCCCCTGTCAGTTCTACGGCCAGCCGCTGTCCTTCCATATGAGATCTCCAGCTCCAGTTGATATTCGTCTGCGTCTCCCATTTGACCGCTGTTTTTAAAAATGCCGCGAAATCAGCCTTTGTCAGTCGTTCACCATCCGCACAAAGATATGCATATTGCAGCCGGTAATTCCCACTTTGCCCATTCAGGCTCAACGCAGCCGGATTTTTCAGCAGCAGACGCTCTCCCCGCTCCGATACCGACAGCCGCAGTACCAGTTGCTCCATCATGTAGACTGCCAGCAGACGTTCTATCGGCAGATCCAGCTCTGCGCTCTTTTCGCGGATCGCAGTCATGCCGATCAGATTTCTGCGCATTATGGTTCCTCTCGTGCTGCCCAATTATAACCACGCTCCAATCCGGCTCTGTACTTTCCCGAGCACCTTGCGCTCTCTGGCGTATTCCAACAGCTTCGAAATATCCTTCTGTGGCTCCGCGATATAGGCAAGCAGTACCTTTTTCACATCCTCGTGATCCATCCGGTCTTCATATTTCAGACAGTCACACATCAGCCGCTCCCTGTCATAGATCTTCATCATACCACCACCGAACGCGATCTGCGTGACACCCAGTGCCAGCACTTTCGGTTCACTGTAATAAGGATGCACAAACGGATAACTCAGATGAAATCTTGACTTGGATGTATTTTTATCAATCGCGATCTGATACTCTGCCGGTTTGACAGACAGATAACCGTATTGATACAATGCGCTCTCCATTGTCAGCACACCATCCTCCCCGAACAGACGGACGATCATCTCATCCTCCGTCAGCTCCTGTTCATGTAATGTGTAATAACCGCTCTTGATCCGATCTAAGACACCCCAGTCCACAAAACTCTGAATCCTGCGGTAATCAATTCCCAGCGTATACAATTCCGCTGTCTTTACCACGCCATCATGCGCTTTTACCAGTTGCTCTATCGCAGCTTCATCCTGTTTCCACTTTTCCTCTCGCGTCATATATTGTCTGACCTCCCGATACGATCTTATAGCAGATATGATTAGATATGTCTATTTTTTCCGCTTGGCACATTTTCTATTGGCTATTTTCCAGTATACGTTTTTGCAAAATATTTGTCAATGTTGTCGTTTTATATCATAAAATCTGCTTGCAACCACATTTATTATGTCTTATAATCAAGAAAAGACATCAATTTTTGTCGCAAACATACATTCTAACATGATTTGGCAAACACAGACAGGAGACCCTATGGATCACACATTGAAAAAGAACCCCTCACGCGCAGAATGTGAAAAAGCGATTCGGCGCATTCTCATCACAGAGATTCTTGAGAACGGCAAAAACAAGCATTTTCGCATGGCAACGGATTTCATCACCTATTTTGAAGCCCTCTATCCTGCCTCTGACAGCCTGACCAAACAGGTTCAGCGTGCAGTCAAGGCTATGAACATGCCAAAGGATGAAGACGGTTTTTTCATTATAGACCGCACACCTGAACAGGTCGCACAGGACCGGGAGCTGCACACGCTATTTGAACAGTCTCATATGCAGATTGATTCTCTCGATGAATGTGAGACGATCTTCCTCTCTTTGGATCCGGCGTATCGCGAATATGTTTCTTATCGCTTTTCCCAATCGGACACCCTCCGGGACAAATACGTCACCATCCAGCAGACGAGCAACGGCCTGTTAATCTATACCAGAGACAAAAAGAAGCTGGAGCAGGTGCTCCAGCGACTCGTGATGTTAGGTTAAGCTAAAACCTCAGATGTTTACTTTTCTTCGATGACCGTTTTCTCCTACGGCTCTTTCTCGTATCATAGATCGTCTGATACCGATTCCGCTCAGATCGTCGGCTTCTCATGCCGGCGATTTTTTGCCGGATCAGGTAGGAATGTGTCGCCAGCCAGTAGATCAGCATGATCAGCACTACCGCTGCCAGTATCACCCCGGCTGCAGCCGCTACTGTCCTGACATTGATCTCTATATGGATACTGTTCTGTGATTTCTGCGGCTGTGTCTGCTCCGGCTGTTCCGGTTCTTCACTGACAGCCGGAGTTTCCTCCTCATCTGTCTCTTCCTGATCTCCGTACACACGCTCAGAGAATTCATATCCTTCCGCAGACAGGTCATTCACACATACATCCGCATGGCCAACCTCATGACCGGCATAAGTATAAACCAGCGTTCCTAAGATGTCACCATCACTATTATCATAGGTGATCTGTGAAGTCAGCTCCGGGAAATCAACAGATGTGGGAACTATGACCATCGCATTCTCATCAATCGATGCGAACGGCTGTCCGTCTCTGCCGGTCTGTGTATTTTTTTCATGATCCGCTACTCTCAATAGTTTGAAGTTGTCAAAACAATAATCAAACATCGTGCGTGTATCCGTATAATGATACGGTGACTGCTCACGCATGACCACACAGACGAGCGCCATATCTCCCTTTTGTGCAAAGGTGACCAGCGTATTTCCGGCAGCTCTGGTATATCCAGTCTTGCCTCCGGTCGCATAATCATACAGATATGCATAATCACCGTGGTACGGATAGATCATCTTATGATGATTATGCAAAAGTGTCTCATCCGCATGTTTGTTCGTCGACGGGATCGTATAGGACTTGGAACCGGCGATCACACGAAAAGTCTCATTTTTATAGGCTTCCGCTGCTATGAGTGCCATGTCATGGGCGCTCGTCCAATGCTCCTCATCCGGCAGACCGTTCGGATTGTTGAAATGTGTATTCGTGCATCCCAATGACTGGGCACGCTCATTCATCATCTTCGTGAACTCATCCATCGTGCCGCCGACATGTTCTCCGATCGCCCACGCACATTCATTCGCCGATTCGAGCATCATACCGTAGAGACATTGCTCCATCGTCATCTCTTCCCCGATATCACGCGAAATATGGGATGTATCTCCCTCATTCCCATACACGGCTTTTTCGGAAAAAGTGACGGTCTCATCGAGCGAACAATTTTCAATCGCAAGCAAGGCTGTCATGATCTTTGTGATACTGGCCGGAAAATTGACTTCGTCCATATTCCGGTCATACAGAACCGTCCCGGTCGAGATGTCCATCACACAGATCGACGGTGCTTCGACCTGCGGCATCTTCGGCCAGCTTTCCTTTGCAAACGACGGTACAACTGTCTGCATCACACACATCCATGCCATCAGCACGCAAATGACTGTATTTTTAACTTTTTTCATAATTTCCTCATTTTTATCTTGATTTTGGTTTTTTCCTATTTTAGTATAATATCCGTGCATACGTTGCGCAAGACTTTTTTAGGAGACGATCAGAAAACATGAGACTACGAAATATTCCGGGAGCCGATGCCGCGGTGTCGGCATGTCCCTATGTCATAGATACACCTACCGCCCTGCGCGGACACTGGAATGACCATTTTGAACGCCGTCAGCCGATCCATATCGAGGTAGGTATGGGAAAAGGCCAGTTTCTCTTCGGTCAGGCTGCAGCTCATCCCGAGATCAATTACATCGGTATTGAGCGCTACACGAGCGTTCTGCTGCGTGCCATTCAAAAAATTGATCCGGAGCAGCCCCCGAAAAACCTGTTATTTATCTGTATGGATGCCGCCGAGCTGCCAGAAGTATTTGCACCGGACGAGATCTCGCGCATTTATTTGAATTTTTCCGATCCGTGGCCCAAGGACAGACATGCCAGACGCCGTCTGACATCGTCCGAATTTCTCGCCCGCTATGATCAGATCCTCGCACCGGACGGCTCGATCGAGTTCAAGACGGACAACCGCGGATTATTTGATTTTTCACTGGAGGAGATCGAGACTTCGCCGATCTGGAAGCTGACGGCACATACCTTCGACCTGCACCATACACCAGAGCTGTGTGAAGGTAATATCATGACGGAATATGAGGAGAAATTCTCATCCATGGGCAATCCGATCTGCAAACTGATCGCCGTACGAAAATAAACTGCTTCCTGACAGAAACATTCACAGACCAAAAGATGCCGCATAAGCTAAACAAAAAGCCTATGCGACATCATTTTTTTCACTCCTGCTGCCACCGCATGCGTCGAAGCTGCCATTTTCAAAAGCGCTGCGACTGCATCTGCCGTGCATTCTCGGAGATCATCAAACTCTTAAACTGTGTATAACAACAGACCGGACCAAACTATCCGTTCATCTGCTCATATTTTTCCTGTAAATACATCCAGCGCTCCATGCGCTCTTCTAGATCAGCCTCTGCCTGCTCTTTTTGTGCTGCCAGCTCATTCAGCTTCACAAAGTCACTGGCATGATCGATGATCTGCTGATCCAGATCGGTGATCTGCGCCTCCAGTGATGCAATCGTATCCTCGATCGTGTTCCAGTCCTGCTGCTCCTTGTAGGTAAATTTCACCTTCGTGGCATGCGCACGGCCCTGACGCTCCCGCTCCTGTGCACGCGTCAGCGTCTCTGCTTCCCCTAGTTCTGCGACAGACTCTTTCCCGCTGCCCACACCTTCAGACTGTGCCTGCTCCATCTCACGCACCAGTGCATACTCACTGTAATTACCCTCAAACTGGCGGATCCCGCCCGGCTCAAAAGCAAACAGCCGCTTTGTCACGCGATCCAGAAAATAACGGTCATGCGATACGACGATGACGATACCGTCGAACCGGTCCAGATAATCCTCTAAGATCGTCAGTGTACGGATATCCAGATCGTTTGTCGGCTCATCCAGGATCAGGACATTCGGTGCCTCCATCAGCACACGCAGCAGATTCAGGCGCTTTTTCTCCCCACCGGAGAGCTTTTCAATCCGCGCATACTGCTCCTGCGGCGGAAATAAGAATTTATCCAGCATCGCGGATGCTGAGACCAGTCCATCCTCCGTCCGCACATATTCGGCCGTATCGCGGATATAATCGATCACACGCGCCTGTGGATCCATATATGCGATGCCCGCAGCGGGATCATTCTCCCACTCCTGTGAATAATAACCGATCTTTACCGTCTGCCCTACAATGACTTCTCCGCTGTCCGGCTGTACCAGCCCAGCGATCAGCTTCATCATCGTCGTCTTGCCGCAGCCGTTCTCCCCAATAAAGCCTATCCGGTCACCCTTTAGGAAAATATAGCTGAAATCCGTAAACAACGGATGATCATACGCCTTGCTCACCTGATGCAGTTCCACGGTCGTCCGCCCTAAACGGCTGGAGATCGATGATAATTCCACACTGCCGTCGCGCACCGGCGCATGTCTGTTCTTCAGCTCCTCATAGCGTTCCAGACGCGCTTTCTGCTTCGTAGAACGTGCTCTGGCGCCACGTCTGACCCATTCCAGCTCGACACGCAGAATGGACTGACGCTTGCGTTCTCCCGCATCCTCCATCTGCTCACGCGCTTCCTTCAATTCCAGAAATCCCGCATAATTGGCATCATAGCTGTACATCTGACCCTTATCGATCTCTACGATACGGTTCACCACACTATCCAGAAAATACCGGTCATGCGTGACCAGCACGAGTGCTCCCTTGTAGCTTTTCAGATAGTTTTCGAGCCACTGTGCGGTCTGACTGTCCAGATGGTTCGTAGGCTCGTCCATGATCAATATATCTGCCTCAGAAAGCAGCGTAGATACGATCGCTACACGCTTCTTCAAGCCTCCGGACAGGACATTCACCCGCTGGTCTGTATCCATGATACCCAGCTCCGCCAGCATCTGCTTCGCCTTTGCTTCCAATGCAAAATGATCTGTATTCTCATGTGTGTTCTGACCATCCAGTGCTGCCTCCAGCACCGACATCTGTTCTGCAAATACCGGCTGCTGTGGCAGCATACGGATCACCACATGATTAGCCTGTACGATCCGTCCGCCATCCGGCTCCTCTTCACCTGCCATCATGCGAAGCAGTGTAGACTTTCCGGTGCCGTTAATTCCGATGATACCTACCTTTTCTCCTTCCTGCAGGTAAAAGGAAGCCCCATCGAACAATTTGCGCTCAGAATAATTTTTCTCGATATTTTCTAACGTTAAAATATTCATAGATACCTCTATTGTTTTTTATAACGAAAAAGACTACAGAGAAAACTCTGTAGTCTTTTCAAATGCGCCTCCAGGGGTTCGAACCCTGGACACCCTGATTAAGAGTCAGGTGCTCTGCCAACTGAGCTAGAGGCGCATGTCCTTGCGTTCCTCAACGCAAGACATAGTATACCTCGCCATTCGGAAAAATGCAAGCCTTTTTTTCAAATTTTTTAAATTTTTTTAAAATTATCCCAAATTCGCAAATAAGGCAGCAATTTCATCCGGGCTCATCACCTTGTTCGGATCTGATAAATCCGGCATCGGCGGTGCTTCCTCTACAGGTTCTTCCGGTTCAGACACGATCTGCGTGTCAAGCACCTCAGGCTCATTCGCAGGTTCATCGGGAATATCTTCTGCGATCTCATCCGCAACTACCTCAGGCTCTGCATTTGCCTCATTATTAATGCTTGCCAGCAAAGCAGCTATATCATCCGGACTCATCATCTTATTCGGATCGGACAGATCCGGTTCGGGAGGAAGCTCTTCAATCTGATCTATCTGAGGTTCTGGTTCATCGACATTCTCAGGTATGGTCAGATCTTCCGGCTCGCTTGGCATCAGCGGCTCCGGCTCGCTGTCTGCAACCGGTTCATCATCTGGTACCTCGGGCTCCGGTTCCCCAATCTCCTCAGCCATCGGCTCTAATTCAAGCTCCGGTTCCGGCTCCTCCATCAGATCCGGCATTGGTTCTAATTCAGGTTCCGGCTCCGGCTCTTCCATCAGATCAGGTAACGGATCCGGTTCCTCCGGCATCTCCATCTGCGGCTGAAGGGGCATCGGCTGCGGCTGTGCCATGACAACCTGCGGAGATGACATTGCCATCTGATGAGCCGCCTGTAAGATCTCATTTTTAAGTCCAAGCTCCATTTCGCGCAACTGACCGGACAACTGGCTGACAGCCTCTATCTGGCTCTGCACTCTACTCTGCTCCGCAGCATCCGCTGCGACCGCACCTGAGATCTCATCCAGCTTGCTCTCCATCTGAAAGATCAGATCGAGCAGCTTATCATTTGAGTTCATCAGCGCATCCGTATTTTCCTTATTTCTATTGATCGTCACCTTAGCAGTCGCTTTCTGCGCAGTGATGACCTCCTGGAAGGGAACCGAGAATTTATCCTCCAAGAGTGATAACTGTTCTGAAATCTCATCAAAATATTTGCGGATCAGCAGATAAGATGCCTTCTCTGACTTTAAGATACTGGCATACTGCTCCTTCTGCTCTGCTTCCTTTCGCTCCACCCGCTTTACCAGCGTCGCCACACATAAATACGTACATCCGACGATTGCCAGTCCGACTACTGCGATCGCCGGCAACAGCTCCGGCATAGTGATCATCAGATATAATTCCACCACGATACACAAGATCACTGCCAATGACGAAAACAGGACAATCGATAAAGAAGAATCCTTTTTCTGATCGTTATTGTCTTTCTGATTCTCCATTTTTTTCTTCTGCAATTCCTTCTCCATATATGCCTCCATATAATAGGTAATATTTTATTCCAGAATATGGCTCTGAATAGTTACAATATACCATATCCGGCTGTCTTCTACAAGCCAAACCGTCACAGCCAATGCGCTTTCCGGCGGCATTGACAGCTATCTATTAGCAAAATTTATAAATGCCCGCCCAAAAAAGAATATATATTTTAATGCATTGCTCCTGAAGTTATGGTATAATATTTTAAATCATTGATTTAAAGTGATAAAGCGAAGGAGAAAAACAAATGAATCAATTAGAAATATTACGTGAAAATCTGGGTCAGTGTGATGAGATCATCCTCGATGCACTTCTCATGCGCAATCGTATCGTAGAAGACATCATGGCATACAAAGAAGCTCACGAGCTGCCGATCATCCAGCCGGAACAGGAGGCCAGACAGCAGGAATGGCTAAACGGACGCATGGAAGGCAAACGCCATAAAAAAGAAGTCGCTGATGTATTTTCGAGCATCACGCGTGGCAGCAAGCACATCCAGGCGAGAAACCTGTTCAACTATAACATCTTCCTGATCGGATTCATGGGAGCCGGCAAGAGTACCATCTCAGACTATCTGAGCACGATGCTGGCCATGGACGTCGTAGAGATGGATCAGATCATTGCCCAGAGACAGGGCATGAGTATCTCTGATATCTTTGAGACCTACGGCGAGCAGTACTTCCGCGATCTGGAGACAAACCTGCTGATCGAGATGCAGTCCAGATCCAATGTCGTTGTCTCCTGTGGCGGTGGTACACCCATGAGGGAATGCAATGTCGTGGAAATGAAGAAAAACGGCCGTGTCGTATTGCTGACCGCAAAACCCGAGACCATCCTCGACCGTGTCAAGGACAACCATGACCGTCCGCTCATCGAGAACAACAAGAATGTACCTTTTATCGCTGATCTGATGGAGAAGCGCCGCGAGAAATATGAGGCTGCTGCCGATATCGTGATCCAGACAGACAACAAGAGCGCTCTCGATATCTGTGAGGAGATGATCCACAGACTCCGCGCTCTTGATCAGGAATAAAATTATCTTATTGTCTTATAAAACAGGTCTTCTTTTACCTGTGCGATCACATACTGCTTGAACGCTTCTACAACGGGCGGATGATAGACATCCTTTAGCATCGCCATGTAGAAGTTTCTCTGCCACGCAGGTGAGACCAGTGGCAGTATCTTTACATCCAGAGAATGAAGGATCGGGATATCAGGCGCAATAGCGATGCCGAATCCGTTGGCTACAAATCCTGCTGCGACCTGATCCTCTTCAATCTCATAGGAGATCTCCGGATAGGCACCGATCTGTGCGAACAGCTGATCCACGATCTGCCTGAGTCCGCTCCTTTTTTTGAATATGATCTGCTTATAGGGAAGTGTCTCGGACAGATGCACTTCCTCTTTTTCTGCCAGCGGATGGTCCGACGGGACGATCACCACCAGATCCTGCTTTGCCACCGGAATATATTCGATCATCGGCTCATCGTCAAACCTGGAACAGAACCCGATATCATACTTCTTCTCCTTGAGACCGGTCAGGATATCACCTGTCAGCACCCTGTCACAATAGAGGTTAAATTCGATCTGCTTTCCTTCATTTTCATCTAAAAATCCCCGGATCAGCTTGGGAACGACATCTGTACCCAGTGTGCGCAAAAAGGCGATATCGATCTGTCCCTCTCCTCTTCCGGCGAGTTTTAGCATGTTTACGGATGCGTCCAGTCTGGTGAGAATATCCTGCGCATCCGCGAAAAATACCTTTCCGTATTTCGTCAGGATCACATTTCTACCGTTCTTCTCAAACAGCTTGACACCCAGTTCTTCTTCCATCGCATAGATCGCATGACTGAGTGTCGGCTGGGTGATCGCCAGCATATCTGCAGCCTTGGTATAGTGTTCTAACTGAGCCAGAGTGACAAAATACCGCAAATGATACAAATTCATGTCTGTCAAACCCCCTTTTATATGACAAGTATACCATGATCTATTGATAAAATCTATGAATTGCATGAAATCAATCAATTTGTTTTTTATTTAACAAGCTTTTATAATATGTAAAAAGCAACAAAAAAATACAAATTGCGAACTATTTTTTGGGAGGATTTAACATGTCAAAAGAATTTCCTATTACTATCAGTTCATGGACGCTGGGCGATCAGTGCAAGTTTGAGGATCGCGTAAAGGCTGCAAAGGAGGCCGGCTACGAAGGAATCGGTCTTCGTGCAGAGACTTATGTGGATGCATTGAACGAGGGATTGTTTGATGAAGACATTCTCGCCATCCTCAAGAAGTACGATATGAAGGTCACGGAAGTAGAGTATATCGTACAGTGGGCAGAGGATCACCGTTCCTATGAGCAGAAGTACAAAGAGCAGCTCTGCTTCCATATGTGTGAGCTGTTTGACGTTGCTCAGATCAACTGCGGATTGATGGAGAACTACTCCGTAGAACATACCGCTCAGAAATTAAGAGAGCTCTGCCACAGAGCCGGAAAGTACATCATCGGCGTGGAGCCGATGCCCTACAGCGGCATCCCCGATATGAAAAAAGGCTGGGCAGTCGTAAAGGCAGCGGATTGCGAGAACGCCAAGCTGATCCTCGACACCTGGCACTGGGTAAGAGCCAATCAGCCCGTTGATATCTCCGTACTCGACGGTATCCCCGCTGACAAGATCGTATCGATCCAGATCAATGATGTCTGGGACAGACCGTATGCCAAGAGCATCTTAAGAGATGAATCGATGCATGACCGCCTCGCTCCGGGAACCGGAATCGGAAGCACCGTGCCTTTCGTCAAGATGATCAAAGAAAAAGGTATCAAGCCGAATGCGATCGGTGTAGAGGTCATCAGCGATGCCAACCTTGAAAAGGGTATCGAGTATGCTGCAAAACACACTTATGAAAACACCAAAAAGGTTCTGGAAGAAGCATGGCCGGAAGTCCTTTAATCTGAAAAGGAGAACATCACATGAGATTTAAAGCAATGTTTCAGCCAATCACGATTGGCCCTATGACCGTTAAAAACCGCTTTGTTGTGCCTCCGATGGGCAACAACTTTGCAAATACAGACGGTACGATGAGCGATCAGTCCGTTGCCTACTACAGAGAACGTGCCAAAGGCGGATTTGGTCTGATCACCATCGAAGCCACAGTTGTACACAAAGGAGCCAAAGGCGGTCCCCGCAAACCCTGTCTGTATGACGACTCCACGATCGACAGCTTCCGCAAAGTCGTAGATGCCTGCCACGCAGAGGGCGCCAAGGTATCCGTACAGCTCCAGAATGCCGGTCCGGAAGGCAATGCAAAAAATGCCGGTGCACCGATCACGGCAGCTACCAGCATCCCCGCTGTATGCGGACGCGATATTCCCAAGGAGCTGACGACTGAGGAAGTATATGAATTGATCAAAGGCTATGGCGAAGCCGCACGCCGGGCGATGAAAGCCGGTGTAGATGCCGTAGAGATCCATATGGCACACGGTTATCTCGTGAGCACCTTCCTCTCACCCCGTACCAATAAGAGAGTCGATGAATTTGGCGGATGTTTCGAAAACAGAATGCGATTCTCCCGCCTGATCATCGAAGAGATCAAGAAAACCACACAGGGAAAGATCGCTATCTTAGCCCGGATCAACTCTGCAGATGAAGTACCCGGCGGACTGGACATCCATGACAGCGCAGCGATCGCTTCTTATTTAGAAGATTGTGGTCTGGATGCACTCCATGTATCACGTGCCGTGCATATCAAGGACGAATTCATGTGGGCGCCTACCGTGATCCATGGCGGATTCTCCGCTTCCCAGGTAGAGGAGATCAAGCGCGCCGTGAATATTCCCGTAATCACCGTTGGACGATATACCGAGCCCCAGTTTGCTGAGCTCATGGTACGTGAAGGCAGATGCGATCTCGTCGCATTCGGCCGTCAGAGTCTGGCTGATCCCGCAATGCCCAAAAAAGCACAGGAGGAACGTCTCGAGGACATGATCCCCTGTATCGCCTGTCTGCAGGGCTGTGTAGCGAACATGTATGCAGGCAACCCGCTGTGCTGTCTGACCAACCCGTTCCTCGGACATGAGTCAGAGCCGATCGCACTGGCAGAAACGCCGAAAAAGATCATGGTCATCGGCGGTGGTGTCGGCGGATTGTGCGCAGCATTTATCGCAAAGGAAAAAGGACATGATGTTACTCTGTACGAAGCAGGCCCCATTTTAGGCGGAAATATGCGCCTTGCAGCTTACCCTCCGGGAAAAGGTGATATCACAAACATGATCCGCAGCTATATTCACCGCTGTGAAAAGGACGGTGTCAGGATCGTCATGAACTGCGAAGTGACCGCCGATCTGGTGAAAAAGGAGCAGCCTGACAGCGTGATCCTCGCTACCGGCTCCAAAACACTGATCCTCCCGATCGAAGGCATCGACAATCCTTCCATTATCCATGGTTCGGATCTGTTAGAGGGCAAACGCGCCGCAGGCAAGAAGGTTCTGGTCGTCGGAGGCGGTATGGTCGGATGCGAAACAGCCGCATTCCTCGGTGAACAGGAGCATGATGTGACCGTGATCGAATTCCGTGATACTGTCGGTGCAGACGTGATCCACGAACACAGAGTCTATCTGATGAAAGACTTTGAGGATTACGGTATCAAGGAAATCACCGGTGCAAAAGTATGCAAATTCTACGACGACGGTGTAGAATATGAGACCGCAGACGGCACACATCATGAAACCAGAGGTTATGACTCTGTGATCCTGTCTATGGGATACAGAAACTACAATCCTTTAGAGGAAGCTGTCCGTGAACTTGTTCCTGACACCTATGTGATCGGTGATGCGATCAAGGCAAGACGTGCCCTGGATGCAACAAAAGAGGCATATGAGGTAGCATCACAGCTTTAATATATGCTACAATGAGTTCTAATAACATAAATCACAATTTCAGGAGGACAAAAAAATGGAACAGAGAATCAAAGGAACAACAGGTTTAATGGCACTGATCGGCAGTCCGGTAGGACATTCAGGATCACCGGCTATGTATAACTTCAGCTTCCAGTACCATAATCTGGACTATGCATATATGGCATTTGACATCAAAGAGGATCAGGTGCCCGCTGCACTGGACGCTATCCGTCTGTTCAAGATGAGAGGCTGTAATGTAACCATGCCCTGCAAGAACAAGGTTGCTCAGTGCGTAGATGAGCTCTCACCCGCAGCCAGAATCATCGGTGCGGTAAATACGATCGTCAACGAAGACGGCAAGCTCATCGGACACATCACAGACGGTATCGGCTTCGTGCGCAACTTAAAGGAGCACGGCGTTGATGTAAAGGGTAAAAAGATGGTCGTTCTCGGAGCTGGCGGTGCCGCAACAGCACTTCAGGTCCAGAGCGCATTAGACGGAGCAGCTTCCATCTCTATCTTCAACCCGAACGATCCGTTCCTTGATCGTGCAAAATCTACTGCAGAAAAGCTGAAAAAAGAAGTACCTGAGTGCCAGGTAAATGTTTATTGTCTGGAAGATCAGGACAAATTAAGAGAAGAGATCGCCAATGCGGACATTCTCGTAAACGGCACATTAGCCGGAATGAAACCCAACGATGACGTATCTCTCGTAGACAAGTCTATGTTCCGCCCGGATCTGGTCGTAGCAGACGTTGTCTACAACCCTACTGAAACCAAGATGATCAAAGAAGCCAAAGAAGCCGGATGCAAGCTCGCGATCGGCGGCAAGGGCATGCTGTTATGGCAGGGAGCTGCAGCATACAAGCTGTACACCGGTCTGGAGATGCCTACCGCAGAGTATCAGCAATTCCAGGCTGAGCAAGAAGGGAAATGATATTAAAAATGAAAGAGGCAAATAAGAAGCAATTAGTAATTACTTCCATTGCCTTGTATTTCACGTATTTTATTCACGGAATCGGTGCATCCATTATGGGTCAGTACAAGCCTGAACTCGCCGCTGCATGGGGCGCAGGCACACTGAGTGACGGAACCCTGGATGTCAGTATGGTTGTACTGGTTATCGCAGCACTGGGACTGGGACGGCTGATATCTCTGCCGTTCTCAGGCCCGCTCTCTGATAAATTCGGTCGCAGACTGAGTGGTATCATCGGCATTATCTGTTATGTCGCATATTTTATGGGAATCGCATTCTCACCTTCCATGAAGATCGCATATGCATTCGCGATCCTCGGCGGTGTTGCGAACTCTTTCCTTGATACCTGTGTCAGCCCGACCTGTATGGAAATCTACACGAACAATCCGTCCGTAGCCAACCTGTTTACCAAGTTTTCTATGTGCATCAGCCAGTTTTTACTGAAATTCTTCATCGGATTTGTAGCGGCTCAACACATGTCCTTCCGGACGATCTTTATCGTAGCAGGTGTCGCTATCCTTATCGACGGTATCTTAATCCTCTTTTTACCTTTCCCGGATCGGAACGCATCATCCGGAGAAAAGAAGGAAAAAACAAAGATCAAGATCACACCTGTGTCTCTGGCAGCGATTCTGATCGGATTCACCAGTTCCTCCACATTTATGCTGTGGCTGAACTGTAATCAGGAGCTCGGTCGTGCCTATGGCATGTCAGATCCTTCATCGATCCAGTCTTACTATGCACTCGGCACAGCTGTTGCGATCCTCTCTACCGCTTTCTTCATCAAGAAGGGTTTAAAAGAGATCAACGTGTTGATCCTGTACCCGCTGATCTCCACGATCATGCTCGCACTCTGCTATCTGATCCAGGCACCCATTATCTGCCTGATCGGCGGATTTGTCATCGGTTTTGCCGGAGCAGGCGGTGTTCTCCAACTGGCAGTATCAACGACCGCGGAATTTTTCCCTGATAACAAGGGAACAGCTACTTCTATGGTCATGATCGCATCAAGTATCGCAAACTATACGATCATCAGTCTGGCCGGATACATTACAAAAGTCGGCGGCAGTGGCGCACCCAGAATGATCCTCCTTTTAAATATGGCAGTCACATTCGTCGGCATCTTACTCGCATTGTTTGTCAAGATCAAGCGGGATAAGGTATCCGCATAAACGTATATGACCGTATCCAACCACATCAGAACGCAGGAGAACCGCTATGGCACGTATTGCAAGACAGCACAGAGAAAACGAACTGCCCTACATTCCGTTTGGCCCATTTCACATTCGTTTTCCATTCGTTCACTATAAACTGGAATCCGTTGAATTCATTCAGGGTCTGATCCTTGGTGTGACAGCACTGGCTGCTGTTCCGTATCTGGAGCTGTACCTGGGCATCCCTTATGAACTGGCATGGAGCTGTATCATCATCGAAACGATGCTCTACATGCTCCACAGCCTGCTGGGTGATCCCGTCGTACCGGGCTGGATCACCCCGACACTGCCCCTGACCATCGTATTTCTGGAAGGATTTCCGATGGGTCCGCAGCGTATACAGGCTATGATCGCCCTACAGATGCTCGTCGGTCTCGTATTTATCTTTATGGGCATCACAAAACTGGCTGACAAATTCGTACATGCCGTTCCGGACTCCGTCAAAGGCGGGATCCTGTTAGCTGCACCGATCACGGTCATCGGAGGCCAGATCAGCGAAGGCGGAAACATGCACAAATTCCCGCTGGCAATCATCGCGGGCGTCGGACTATTGATCCTGATCAGTTTTTCCGACAAATATCAGGAAAAACGTGCAAATAACCGCTTTCTGGATCTGATCGCCAGATACGGTAACCTGTTTCCGTACCTGATCGCTATGATCGTGGGTCTGCTCGTCGGAGAACTGGACAAACCGGTCGTCGAGATCGGCACATTTATCAAGATCCCTCAGTTTAAGGAGATCATTGAACAGGTCAGCATCTTCGGCGTAGGAATTCCACCGGTATCTATGTTTATCAAGGCATTGCCGCTCGCTCTGGTGTGTTATGTGATCGCTTTTGGTGATTTCGTGACGACCGAGACGCTGGTACAGGAAGCCAGACAGGCACGCGATGATGAATACATCGATTTCAATTCCAGCAGATCGAATCTGGTCAGCGGACTGAGAAATCTGATCCTCTCATTGATCGCACCGTTTCCACCCCTCGCCGGTCCTCTATGGGTAGGTATGACCGTATCCGTATCGATCCGGTATAAAGAAGGCAAAAAAGCCATGAAATCGCTGCTCGGCGGCATGGCATCCTTCCGGATCGCAACATTCTTAAGTGTCCTCATCATACCGGTCGTCAGCTTTTTCCGTCCGATCTTTGGTGTCGCATCATCGATCACACTGCTCTTTCAGGCATTTGTCTGTGCCCGGATCGGCATGGATTACTGCAAAAACGACCGGGACAAGATGATCGCAGGCGTGATGGCTGCCGTTCTCGCTACACAGGGAAGTGCATGGGCCTCCGCGTGGGCACTGGGTGTAGGATTTGCACTCAATATCTTCCTATCCAACTGGAATCCGTTTCATAACGAAAAAGAAGGCTCTTAGCATTTCGCTAAGAGCCTTCTTTTAAAAGTAACCTTTCTGATTGAGGATCGTCAATATATTTCTGCCTTCCTGCGTACCGTCAATGATTCTTCTGGCACGCTGGCTGTCACCGATATTGATCACTTCGACATCCTCATCTGCATATGCCTCCAGCAGTTCCTGATACATCTGACCCTGTGCACGCATACCCAGACACACAAATCCATAATCGAACGGCAGCTCATACGGCTCCCCGTCCTCGCCTCTGACCAGGAATGAACGATCTCTGACTTCAAGCAATGCTGTCTTTGTCAGCTGTTTCACATCATGTCTGGCCATCATATCCCTGGTATCGTTCTTCGTGACGGGATCCAGATCACGGCCGATCTGATCCATCATCTCAACGATCGAAATATCCGCATTTCTGTCTGCAAAGAATTCTACCACATCCAGTCCGACCGCTCCGCCGCCTACGACGACGACCTTCCTGCCTCCGAGATCCTCCGGAAAATCATTCACATGATCGATCATTCCAAGAATCGAATAGATGGAAAACTCTTTCTTATCAATGTGATCCATCAGACCGGTGATCGGCGGCAATAACGGTACCGAACCGGTCGCATTGACGATGATATCCGGATGATATTTGCGGATATTATCCGGTGTTGCCGCTGTATTCTTAAATATATACAGGTTTTGCAGTTTTTCGGCACGGTGGATCTGGTAGTTCGGAAAATCCGCCAGACGTTTCTTCGCCGGGATCTTAGAGATCAATGAGGCAAGGCCACCAAGTTCACTGCCTTTTTCCAGTAAAAACGTATTGCATCCCACCTCAGCAGCAGTGCAGGCCGCTTCCAGCCCGGCAGTACCGCCACCGATGACAACCACATTACAGTTTTTATTCACATGCTGCTTTTTATATACTTCACCATCCGTCACTGCCGGATTTACAGTACAGCGGATCGGACGATTGGAACCGATACGGTTACCTGCGCATCCGATATTGCATGAGATACATTTACGGATCTCACACTCATGACCTTCCGCTACCTTATTGACCCACGCAGGATCAGCGATCAGACCACGTCCCATACCGATCAGATCCGCATCTCCATCTGCGAGGACCTGCTCCACGACTTTCGGATCACGCATATTTCCCATAGAGATACAAGGCTTATGGAATTTCTCCCTCACAGCCTTTGCCATATAGGAACGCCATCCATCCTTCAGATAATTCGCATCGATCTGGTACTGGATCGATCCGTTCAGACCACAGGACACATCAAAGATATCCACCTGCTCCTGTACATATTCCAGATACTTTAACGTATCCTCCAGCGAATTTCCACCTTCCATGAGCTCGTCCGCACTCAGACGAAGCATGATCGGGAACTGCTCTCCTACCTGACTTCTGACCTCCTCGATCACCATTTTACAAAAACGTGCTCTGTTTTCCAGAGAACCACCAAATTCATCGGTACGGTGATTGGTGAGCGGTGACAGAAACTGACTGATCAGATACGAATGTCCCGCGTGGATCTCGACCGCATCAAAACCTGCCGTCTGTGCACGCTTCGCAGCTTCCCCGTATTTTTTTACGATCTGCAGGATCTCCTCCCTGCTCAGTGGACGGGGAATCTCTCCACCTGCCTTCGAGGGAATATCCGAAGCAGACACCGGCTGCATATTCGTGCGTGATGAAATCGCCGATGCACCCGCATGGTTGATCTGGATCGCCACCTTTGTGCCATATCTGTGTATATTCTCACAGAATTTGAATAAACGCGGCAGATAGTTGTCATGATCGATCCGAAGCTGGGTCGTACCATTGGATCCCTGCGGGGAATCTACACTGGCATTCTCTACAATGATAAGCCCCGTGCCGCCCTTGGCACGCTCCTCATAGTAGTTGATATGCAGAAAACTCATCTCCCCATTCTGCTCGCCGTAATTCGTTCCCATCGGCATCATTACAATACGGTTCTTGATCGTCATGCTTTTGACAGTCAAGGGGCTAAAAATATGAGAATAGTCACTTTTCATTATAAAAACCTCCTGATATCTTTCAAAATGTTATAGAAAAAATCTATCCATCCGATATCATGCCATTTCAGAGCGGTTTCCATGCATGATATAGGCATCCGGACACTTGTAAACATTGATTTTACGTGCTATGATGAGCAGTAATGAGAACTACGAATGACAAGGAGGCCACGAAAGATGAAAACAGGAGTGATCGATGTCGGAGGAGGATTACGCGGGATCTATGCCGCAGGCGTATTCGATTACTGCATAGACCAGTCGATCCATTTTGACTATGGAATCGGCATCTCGGCCGGCAGTGCCAATCTGGCATCTTATATGGCAGGACAAAAAGGCCGGAACTACGCATTTTATTATGAATATTCTGCCCGCAGACAATACATGAGCATGAGCGAACTGCTGCTGCGCCATTCGTTCATCAATCTGGACTATATCTATAGCACGCTGAGCAATGTAGGCGGCGAAAATCCTCTGGATTACCCGCGTATGACAGCCAATCCGATCGAGTGGTATATGATCGCCACGGATGCGCGGACCGGAAAACCGCACTACTTCAGCCGGGCTGACATTCATCAGAATGATTATGATGTCTTAAAGGCGTCCTGCTCCATCCCTGTCGTGTGCAAACCCAGAATGATCAACGGTGTTCCCTACTATGACGGAGCTCTGGGCGATCCGATCCCTATCAAAAAAGCATTTGCCGACGGCTGTGACCGCGTGGTGCTGATCCTGACCAAGCCGGAAGATACCGTACGCACATCCGAGACCGATGAGAAACTGGCAAAATTTATCCGCAGAAAATATCCGCAGGCTGCCTGTCAGCTCAGCCTGCGCGCCAGACACTACAATGACGGTGTCCGGCTGGCACAGGAATATGCCAGAAAAGGCCAGGTGCTCATCGTCGCTCCGGATGATACCTGCGGCGTCCGCACACTGACCAAGGATAAAGACTCGCTCCAGAAGCTCTACGACAAAGGCTACCGGGATGCCGCTGCGATCTCGGATTTTATAAAATGATAATTTTATTAAATTTTTAACTGGATTTTACATTGTATTGATATCAACTTTACATGCCTCCCGTATACTTGTCTTAATTATGAGAGTTAATTAAGAGAGTTCGGGAGGCATTACATTTAGAAAAGCAGAGGATCTCTCCTCTGCTTTAATGATCGGTATCTCCTATTGACCTGTCTGTGCGACATGCAGTTTCTGAATTAATTCACGCAGATTCTCCGCCTGACCACTCATCTCCTGACTGGAGGCCGCACACTCCTCAGATGTTGCTGAATTCGTCTGTACGACATCATTGATCTGCTCAATTCCCTCATTGATCTGCTGGATCTCGGCCGTCTGTGTCTCCAACGTATCCGCAATATTAGCGACTTCCTTCGTGATGATCTTGGAGCTCTCAGATACATCCTCCAACTGCGAAGCGGTCTGATCTGCGATCACCGTACCCTTTTCCACCGCATTGACTGAAGTCTGGATCAGTGTTGCCGACTCCTTTGCAGCCTGTGCACTCTGATCTGCCAATACATTGACCTGATTTGCAACGACAGCAAAGCCTTTGCCCGCTTCACCGGCTCTCGCTGCCTCAATCGAAGCGTTTAATGCGAGAAGGTTTGTCTGTGAGGCGATCTCATTGATCGTCGCGATAATCTTGCTGATCTCCTGTGATGCTTCGTTGATCTCATTCATGGAGTCAACCATTTCTTTCATTTTACCATTGCTCTCTATGATCGCATTTCCGAGTTCTTCTACTTTTCCACTGATTTCCTTCGCAGATTTTGAATTCTTCGCTACTTCATCCGAAACATTTGTGACCGTCGCCGTCAGTTCTTCAACGACTGCTGCCTGACTGGTCGCACCATCAGCCAGATCATTAGAGCTGGCTGCTACCTGCTCCGCGCCATTTGTTACTTCATCAGACACCCGCTGAATTCCGGTAATCGTATTTGCCATACTCTCTTCAAATGCCATAAAGGAATCCAGAATACCGACAAAATCACCTCTCCACTCAACCTCCGGCTGAACTTCGAAATTTCCTTCCGAAAATTGCTTCATGGAACGATCAATATCATCCACATACGATCCCAGAATACGGATCGATTTGCGCATATTATGTGCCAGCTTTCCGATCTCATCCTCAGAATGGTATTCGAGTGCACTATGTAAATTGCCCTCTGTCAGCTCCATCGCCACATCCTCGATCGCACGCAACGGTACAAGGATCGTCTCCAGTACAGCATTACCTATCTTATTCGCCAGATAGATCGCCAATGCTAAGAACACGATAATACATACGATTCCAATGATTGCCAGTGTTAATGTAACACTGATTGCTCTCTGACTCGCCTGATCCGTCACTTCACCCAGCTTTTCTCCGATCTCTACCGTCTTTTCCAACGCCGGTGTACACTGATTCAGGATCGCATCCGTCGCATCATCCATATTACCGTTCCGGATCTCTTCTATAATAGAGTAACCGATATTGCCCCAGTCAGACAGAGAAGCCGTATATTCCTGATAGAGCTCGTCAGAGACCATGTTTGTTCCCTTCAGAGCCTTCAGCTCGGAATCCACCTCTGCCAGACTATCCTTCACCTTCTGTTCATAACTGTCATAGGAAGTCGTGTCACTGTTCAATGCCATTTCACGGATCTCTCTCGCTGCGGAGTTGACATCCATTCTGCAGACTTTCACCGCCGAATCTGCGCGCTCCACCCGCTTCACATACTGAACCATGGTTGTCAGCAGCACACTGATTACGATCATCGACAGTATGCCTGATAAAAGCATCATAAAAATGACCCCTTTATATCCATAGTTAATCCGCTCTTTCAAACCCATTTTTTCAAGTCTTTTCTTCATTGCATTTTCCCAGCAACACCTATGCGTGTTTCCTTTCCTTTGTACTTTGTATTAACTGTCTTATATAGCAAAATTTCTTAGGAAAGTCAACTTTTTTTTCGTGTCTGCAATAATTTGGTAGGAAAATGTTTAGAATTATACCAGCAGCATCCAGACGAGCATGGATATCATTGCCGAAATATGCAACGACCCGATGATCCTAAACGGCATCAGCACGATAAATACCGGCAAAACAGTAAATATCACTGCCCATATCGGAAATCCGACCGCTCCGGTAACGATCGCGATGATCAGGATGACGATGTATCCGATCAGTGAGATAAAACAGATCCTCATAACCGACCCTTCCTGCATCAGTGCCAGCATCAGATTCTTCGCTCTTTCATCCCGGCCAAGTTTGATAAATACATATTCGGCCAATGCGGTCTTTACATGATAGCCCGCAGCTACAATACAAAAAAAGACATCTACCAGGAACAACAGCACTCCGTAGATATGCGAAGACTGATAGGTATAGACCGCCAGTGACAGATAACCGAAGAATTCCAGCACGATAGCAAATACGCCCCACACACCGGATCGCATCGGCCGTTCTGCCGGTACACCATCCATCAGCTTCGCAGCCATATCACCCTTTCCGATATCCTTGATATTCGCAAAGCTCAACGTCCCGTTCGGAAATATACTCAAAGTCCGGTCACAATACATATTCAGTGCATGACCTGCGACACCCATCAACAACATGATCCTCAACCAAAGTATTTCATTCATAATACGCTCCTCCTTTATCAGCTTTTATCAGTCTCTTATCTCGGATCCTTCACCTGATCCCCGACAAACCAGTAGTCACATATATCACCGCCACCGGCCAGCGTCTGCTCTCTGTGTAGCTTGACATGCATCAGCTTTCCGGTCAGATGGTCAATCTCACACATGACCGGGAGTGCTTCCAGATAACCTTCTTTCCGCGCAAATGTATTGATCGGGCACCGCGTAAAATGATAATAGAATCCATCCCTGTGCTTCGTCTCATCAAAATTAAAGTCCCACGACGCATCCTTGTACTGCGGATGCTCCTCGATCCACGCAGCATCCTTCTCCATCATGGCACGGATCCTCTTCATGCCGCTCTTTTTATTACCATTGATCAACAGCCCGACCAGCTTCAGGAAAGGCGTAGACATCACTTCGACGGAGATCTCCCGCAGATCATCGGTCGTAATTCTTCCATCTGCTGCCTTCCATATTGCCAGAAACACAAAACACGAATAAATATTGTCCGCCATCGGATTGTCAGCTCCGATATCGTCTACGCGACGCAGCATATCACGATACACAACGTCAGCTTTTTGGACCAGCGTCTGCGTATATTCCTTTCCATATCGTTTGTTCAGGCTCTTTTTGAGCAGTGGCATCATAGCCTTCCAGTATTTGTTTGTATACGGCATCATCGTCGTTTTTTCCCCCTATTGCAACACCCTGTCTGTTATAGATTTACGCTTCTACTTTAGATTAGTCTCTACTAACCATTCTGTCAATAGTTTGTTTCACTTTTATTCCCGAAACAATTCCTTTTTCTTTAACTCAGGTTCGTCAATGTTGTCATGATCTGTGATCCTGTCGATACCGCCGACACATCCGCGGAAGAAGCAGATATCTCAATCTGACATCTTATCCGCTATTGCTCTGGGAAAAACAGAAAAATACCATAAAAAATGTTGAGGCTCGTTTACTTTATCACCGGTGAACGATATAATTTATAATAGAATGGATATTATATGGAAGGTATTTTTACTGTTTATATGATAAATGTGGGGGTTAACTGAAAATGCAGGGAACAAAGTTTGTCAAAACATCTTTTTGCAGGGGAATTGCAGGATTTCTGCTTATGATCTGTGTCCTGACATCATGTCCGGTCACTGCACAGGCAGCATATGATAAAAGTCAGCGTGAAACTGTGCGGGTTGGATTTTTCGCGATGGACGGATATCATATGATGGATGCGAATGGCAATCGCAGCGGGTATGGTTATGATTTTTTGCAGTTAGTGTCCCGTTATCTGGATATTGATTATGAGTATGTCGGATATGAAGACAGCTGGGAAGAGATGCAGAAAATGCTCGAAAACGGTGAGATCGATCTTCTGACTTCTGCCAGAAAGACACCGGAGCGCGAGAAACGATTCGATTTTTCCCGTCCGATCGGCAGCAACAGTGCGATCCTGACGATCCGCAGCAATAACAGCGCGATTATCATGCATGATTTTGACACTTATAACGGTATGCGGGTAGCCTTGTTGAGGGGTAATTCACGAAATGATGATTTTGCGACATTTGCAAAAGAAAATGATTTTACATATGATCCGGTATATTTTGACTCGACAGACGACATGACACGGGCGCTGCAGGACGGAATCGTAGATGCGATTGTCACCAGTTCACTGCGCCAGACGCAGAACGAACGTATTATCGAGAAATTTAACAGTACAGAGTTTTATGCGATCGTGAAAAAGGGCAATACGCAGCTTCTGGATCGTATTAATTATGCGATCGATCAGATGAATGCAACAGAGGGTGACTGGCGGACAGACCTGCACAATCGCTATTACGAAAATTATAATAACCGTAATCTCACTTTTACAGAAGAAGAAAGAGAGGTCATTCAGGAATACAGTTCGAAGGATCATCCATTGACTGTCATATGTGATCCGACCAGATATCCGTATTCTTATGTGGAAAATGGTCAGGTGACAGGTATTTTGCCGGATTATTTCCGGGCTCTGGCACAATACGCGGGTATCAGCTATGAGCTGGTTCCGTGCAGATCGAGAGAAGAATACCTAGAGCAGCGCCGCAATGGAACGGCAGATCTATGCCTTGATTTCCGAACAAATACACAAAGCAGCACAGAGATCCCGAATAGTTCCGTGACGGCACCATATCTGACGCTCCGGATGGCGATGGTTACACGAACGGATTTTAACGGCGAGATCAATGTAGTAGCGACAGTGGATCAGTCTGCCGTATTCGATGATGCTTATGCTAAAAATGCAAAGAAACTGGTGTTTGATACCCGTGAAGAAGCAATGAAAGCAGTGTTGGATGGAAAGGCAGATGCCGCATTTGTCTATTATTATACGGCACAGGCATATGTCAATCGTGAAAAGAGCGGAGCTTTGACTTATACGCTGCTGGAAGAGACATCCTATAATTATCATATAGCAGTATCTGCGCAGATCAATCATGCATTGGCCGGAATCCTGACAAAAGCGATCTACGCCATGCCGAACAGTCTCATTGAGGACATATCCGAACAATACACATCTTATCAGGCCAGAGATCTGACATTTATCATGCTGATGCAGATGCATCCGGTCATTTCTATCTGCATTGGTATTTTGTTGGCAATGGTTGTCATCGCCCTTTTACTGGGAAAAGTTCATATTCAGAAACGTCAGACGATAATCGCCGGGGAAAGAGCGGAGGAAATGGCAGCCCTGGCAGAAAAAGCAGATGCTGCCAACAGAGCAAAGAGTCTGTTTTTAGCGAATATGTCCCATGATATCCGTACGCCGATCAACGGGATTATCGGATTATTAAAGATTGATGAAGCGCATTTTGACGATATAGATCTGATCCGGATGAACCATGAGAAAATGAAAGTTTCGGCTGCTCATCTGCTGTCACTGGTGAATGATGTTCTGCAGATGAGCAAGCTCGAAGATGGCGAGACAGAACTGACGCATGAGGTTATTAATCTGAACGATCTCGCGCGGGATATCGTGACGATCGTCATCGATCATGCAACAGAAGCGGGCGTTATATGGAAGTATGAGAAAGAGATGCCAACGATCGCGTATCCGTATGTTTACGGAAGTCCGCTTCATCTGCGTCAGATCTTTCTGAATATCTATACAAATTGTATTAAGTATAATCATCCGGGTGGAACGATCACCACGGATATTGATATGCCCCAGGAGGGCGATGGTATCTGTACCTACCGCTGGACGATCACTGACACCGGCGTCGGTATGAGCGAGCAGTTTTTAAAGAATATTTTTGAACCGTTCACACAGGAAAAAAACGATGCCCGCAGCGTATATCATGGTACAGGACTTGGGATGGCGATTGTAAAAAATCTTTTAGACAAAATGAATGGTACGATCGAAGTCACCAGTAAAGAGGGCGTAGGTTCCAGATTTGTGATCACGATCCCGTTTGAGATCGCACCGGCGCCGGCAGAGCAGTCACCCGCAGAGACGAGGAGCGCAGACATTTCCGGATTGCGTCTGTTGTTAGTTGAGGATAATGAGTTGAATGTAGAGATTGCCCGGATGCTGCTGGAGGATCAGGGAGCGCGGGTCACAGTCGTAAATAATGGTCAACAGGCTGTAGATGAGTTTGATCGTAATCCCGCCGGGACATATGATGCGATACTTATGGATATCATGATGCCGGTCATGGATGGTCTGACAGCGGCACGTACGATCCGTTCGCTGGATCGGGCAGATGCCAAATCTATCCCCATCATCGCTATGACAGCAAACGCATTTGCGGAAGATGCCCAAAAGTGTTTTTCTGCCGGAATGAATGCACATCTTGCAAAACCCATAGAGATCGAAAAAGTTAAACAAACGATCCTGCGTGTATTACAATAAAATATGCTGGAGAATTAAAATTTCTCCAGCACACTTTCGATAGCCGCTCCGCACAGGATACTGCTGTGGCCATCATGTCCACAGTAATGTCCCGGTCTGCCGTCCTGTCCGCACACAGCATCCATGTCTGCCCGGAATGCGACCGGCTCCCGTTTCGTGCATCCTTCCCCGGCTGCCATAACAGCATAGAACCACACGCCCCTGTCTACGATCTCCAGATCGGTATATTCCTTCAAAAATGACATGAGCGTATGCTTCGTCTCTGTCTTGTGCATGGAAGCTTCCGGAATCTTATGCAATTTTTCTCTCAGTCTGTATACATTTGTTATGATATCTTTATCTATTTTCATGGATCTTTACATATTCCTCGAATCGCGGAAGCGCAAATGATAATTTTCCGTATTCACTCGTATCCACAACGCCTTTTCTCTTCAGCCGATCCCGATACACAGAGAACAGACCTGAATTCATCTGCAACTTTTCTCTGATATTCTTTACCCGGTTTTCCTGTCCATCGGCAAGTTCCGCCAAAACCTGTTTATCCAATTCTGATAATTCCGACCAGATTTTACTATATACATACTCATCCAGATATTGATCATATTCCGGCAAAATGTCATCCACTACCTTTGTATGACTCTCCCAACGCAGATATCCCAGCACCTGAAAGGCAAACGGATATCCCTTAGTAAGACCTGCCATCCGTTCTGCCTCAGACTTTTCAATTTGAAAAATTTCCTGATAGTGTCTACACACTGCTGTATAATTCAACGGCTCCAGCATGATCTTCGGAGCACGATACAAAAATGTCAGCATCTTATCATTCTGTAGTTCATATATATTCTCATACAATCCTGTCATTAACAGAAAAATCGGAAGATCCTGCCGCAGAAAAATTTGAAAAGCACTCGCGAAAATCCTTATTTGTTCTGTATTCGATACTTCATCTATCGCAACAAGCAGTCTCTTACCATCTTTCTGCAACTGTTCAAGCATAATCTGTAATACATTCTCGATATCAGCTACAGGAATTGCATTTTCAATGGATACACCGAGACCAAATGCAGAAAAATCAAATTTTGCATGCATAAAAGACGTATGCATTTCCGGCAAAACATACAGTTTGGCTGCAAGACTCTGTAATAGATCTCTTGTTGGATTCAATTCAATAACAACCCATTCTTCTTTTTGCTTTAATTCCGCTGCAATGGTCGTCATCATCACTGTCTTGCCCGATCCCCGAACACCTGTGATCATATAGATCTGATTAGAGGGCTCCTCATCCGTAAATGCTGTCAATATCTGATTCGTCTGTGAAATACGTGAAATATACTGCAGTGGCTTTTTTCCAAAGGATAGTGTAAATGGATTACTCATACCGCCTCCATATATAACTTTTTAATTCTTATATAACCTTATATAACTTTTGTTCTATTATATAACTTTATATAACTTTTTACAAGCCAATCCGCATACTTATATTTTTCAATTCAACCGGCATATGATGTCATAAGCATATATCTTTTACAAGCGCACACCATTGATCCGGATATACACCTAACAATTCTTCGTGCCTCATATCCTGTGTATGTATGACCGGATTCCTGAAATACTTATGATATCGCCCCAAATATTTTCCGCCCATCTTTTTAGCATAAAACACATGGATGGTCGTTTCACCGTTATCGATCTGTTCCGGCAGCCGGGTAACCAGATCCGACCGAAACTGGTTTTTCAGACTTTCCTTTGTGATGAAGCTCATATCATACTTAATGACTGCTCAATAACAAAAAATGAGCTTAAATCCCTTGAAAATACGGAGTTCTCTTGTCAAAAGTAGTATAATAAGTGCAGGGAAAACAATTAAATCAGCACAAAAACCTTGCACTTAGGAGAAAACTCATGTATAA
>JBNMHW010000004.1:0-67747 GCA_050872965.1 bacterium
GCATCGGCCTGCTTGACATCGTGGAGAACAGACTTGTAGGAATGAAGAGCCGTGGCGTATACGAGACACCCGGTGGAACGATCCTCATGGAGGCTCATGACCAGTTAGAGGAGTTGATCCTCGACCGTGACACAATGGAAGCGAAGCTCGAAATGGGCAAGCGTCTGGCTCAGGTCGTATACGAAGGAAAATGGTTTACTCCGCTGCGTGAGGTACAGCAGGCATTCATCGAGTCTACGCAGAAATATGTGACCGGTGAAGTAAAGTTCAAGCTGTACAAGGGCACGATCACCAAGGCCGGAACGACCTCTCCGTACTCTCTCTACAGCGAGTCGCTCGCAAGCTTCACGACCGGAAATGACTATGACCATCACGATGCACAGGGCTTCATCACTCTGTTTGGTCTGCCGTTAAAAGTACGTGCGCTGCGCATGTTAGAGGTAAACAAGAATAAAAAATAGGATTTTTATATGAACAAGTGGCTGTCGCCCAGCAAAAAATATTTGCTAATGCGACAGCCCCTTTGATTAATCTATGCTCATTATCTTCTGAAATTCTTTCAAGGACATTCCTGCTCTTTCTGCTCCTCGTTCCATAGAAATATCTCCATCCCTCACCATACTCACAATTTCTCGAAGACGCCCCTGTTCAAATCCCTCGTCGAATTGCTCGTGATAATGCTCCTGCAATGTCATATAGCTGATCCTCCATTTCTCGTTTGTCTTAACAGAATCCACAGCATCTGCCAAACCTTGTGTGAATGTGTCCTCCGGCTGCCTGCCGTCTATAAAATCCAACAACCGCTTCAGTTCCGGCCGTATATCCTCAAAAAATCCCTTCGTATTTAAAAAGATCTTTTGTGTCTCATCGCCCAGTGCAAGCTCCGGTTCCTCGATACATCTGTTTTCAAAAGTGTATACATGCCTTCCTAATCCAAATGGATCAAACGTACACACAAAAATGACGAGACTCTTTTTTAGCTGTGTGTAATGCATACCCTTATCCAGCAGATTCAGATCGATCATACCCTGATAATAACGTGCACGCTTATAAATATGATCCGATGCAGTATTCTGCATTTCAATATTGTAGACGGTATGCGCTTCATCCTCGACATACACATCCAGCCGGACACCTTTGGACTCCAATGAAATATTGATCGTCTTCTGATCCTCCGGGTACTCAATACGTGCAATACGGATATTCAGTACAGTCTCCAGAAACGGTTTGCAATATTTCGGGTCACGCATAATGATTCCAAACATAAAATCATCACTGATCGTCAGTTCATCAAATGGTTTTGTACTCATAGCTTTCTTCTCCTTTGTTTTGTTGAGAAAAAAGCTGTTCCATTACCTATGCTTATTCTACCATGTATCCGGCCAGATATTCAATACATGAATCACATTCTCACAGTCTACATAAATCCTCTGACCTGCGCTGAGCAGTTAGCTTTTCTCTCAGTATTCTGTTGGTCTAAACACATGGAAATATGGATGATCCATCCAAAGAATATAAGATTCCCGATATGTATACATCGAATATAACATGTTACATATCGTTATGCAATAGCATAATATAACAATATTTACCTCCCGCGCCTTGTATATATTTGCTATATAATTTTCTAATATTATACAACATGCACAAACAAATTGCATTGTCGGCGTAGTTGAATCATTGTGCTGTATGGATTGCAAAAGAAAAAGCCCCGCGCAATGCGGGGCTTTGACTTACGTCATATATTATATCGCCATTCGTCAAATATAAATTAATTTGTGTTTTTCTCACTTTCGCTCATTAACTTCTGAAATTCTTTCAGTGACAGTCCTGCTTCTTCTGCTCCTTGTTCCATAGAAATGTCTCCATCCCTCACAAACCTGATAATTGTCTGAAGGCTGCCTTGTTCCATTCCACGCTCAATTCCTTGTTCCATTCCATTCTTCAATCCTTGCATGTATCCCTCACTAAATTGTTCATGATAATGCTCCTGCAATGTCATATAGCTGATCCTCCATTTCTCATTTGTTTTCTAAAAAATGTTGTATATCCTCTATCTCCTGTAGATCATATCCGCACAGTTCCCTTATCTCATCCGGCTTCTTACCCTTAATAAGCAATCTTTCTATAACCGCTTCTTTTTCCAGTGTTCTTCCCTGTATCCTTCCTTGTATTCTTCCCTGATTTCTTCCCTCATCCCGCACATAATCTTCCCGCGCATTTTGATCACGGATCTCTTTTAAATGTGCCTCGTATCTGGCTCTCACTCGATCGCTCAGACTCATCCTCTTTATTTCTTTAATTGCCATATTGATTCCCGGATTTTTTGTCAAGATCATATCCAGATCCTCCTCTCTTGATGCATTGAAAAACCGGACCCAGTCATCCAGCGATTTTTCACCTATTAATTGTTTCTTAAGTTCTATGATATGTACCTCAAATAAATCGGTAAAATAAGCTCCGCTCTCATCTCTCAAATGATATACCGAATGACATGCCAGCGAATCTGTAAAATCAAATCCAAGTATACTTATCGTGATGCTCTTCTTCAGTTTTGCATAGTTTTCTCCAATTCGCAGATCTTCCGTATACATTTTTGACAGGTAAAATAAATTTCTGCGATCCCAGTATTTGCAAGATCGTAGCTGAATTTCAATGTTTACCTTCTCACAATTATTGAGTTCTACAAGGACATCCACTATCCCCTGTTTCTGGCTTCTGTAATGCTTTCGCAAGTATGGATTACACACATGCACTGAACGTATCTCCGCTACCGGGATGCCTGTTACGTCACTGATAAAATATGTAACAATCGTCTGGTTTGCAAACAATTCCCTGGCGCAAAAATCTGATGCCGGTAAAATAATATTCATACAGTTTTCCTTTCTGTCACATATCAAAAGGGACAATTGTATGAGGAAACCATTCTATACATCCAACTCTGCCACATTTTTATGCAACGATTCTATTGGGATTCTGAAAAACGTGGCGATACGCCAGATCTTTCTGAGCAGCTATGTCAGACATGAATTGTCCAACGACTTCTTATACCTTATCACCCAATATAGAACTATGCAATAGCATAATATAACAATATTTACCTCCCACGTTTTGTGCAAAATTTTCGCAGTGCATCTCGAAAAATCTTCGATTTTCCTCGATGTCCGGGCATTCGCCCTATCTTTCGTCAAAAATATCAAATGCATTTTGCAAGCACTGCATTTGATATTTGTTCCTCAAAGCACTGCTCATTGCTTTCGCTCATTATACAACATGCACAAACAAATTGCATTGACGGCATAGTTGAATCATTGTGCTGTATGGATTGCAAAAGAAAAAGCCCCGCGCGATGCGGGGCTTTGACTTGCCTTTTAGACCATTTATGATCCGTTTTGATAGTAACTTGCGTATGAAAATTACTGTAACAGAGAAAGAACTCCCTGATTTGACTGGTTAGCCTGTGCCAGCATAGACTGTCCTGCCTGAGCGAGGATGTTGTTCTTGCTGTAGGTAACCATCTCTTCAGCCATATCTGTATCACGGATACGTGACTCAGCGGCTGTGGTGTTCTCTACGACGTTATCCAAGTTCGCGATCGTGTGCTCTAAACGGTTCTGGACTGCACCGAGTGCGGAACGCTGTGAAGATACCTTATCGATAGCATCCTGAATGGCATCGATGGCGTAGGTTGCTGAATTCCCGGATTTGTCAGAAACATTGATACCTTTAATTCCGAGATATGCAGAATTCATAGTCTCAATACTGACATTGATCTTGTTGGTCATATCTGCATCTGCACCTACATGAAGATTAAAACTTAATGTATTTGCTACTTCTGCGGTTGCCTTTGTGATTTTAAAAGAACCTTTTTCTGTTGTTCCCTGCGCCTCATTTACTACTTCAGCCGCCTTTGAAGCTGTGATTGTAGATTGACCCGTTAAATCGGTATCGTCTGCCACATTCCAAGTGGTCTCAGTACCACCCTCCGGTGTAAACTTAACCTCCTTGCCCGCAGCTGCTGCAATTGCAGTTTCAATGTCATTCCATGTTTTATCACCAGCAGTAAGCTCATTTGCATCTGTATACTTTTTATCGGCAGTTGAATCATAAATTACATTTGCCCCTGCTTTATAAGCATAAAACTTTGTACCGTCTACCTCAATTGTACCAACCTTTGCTAACGCTGTATTTGCTGCCGGAGTTACTCCGTTTACAGTCTCTCCCTTAGCCTTAACTGCTTCCGCAACCGCAGCTTGTACCACATCAGCATCTTCTCCAATTGTAAATGTTACATCTGTACCCTTTACCGATGTTGCAACGGTACTTCCAACAGTAAAATCATCCGCTGTTTTCTGACCATCAACTTTAGCGGAACCTAATGTGTCGCCAATCTGATTTGCCTGCAATAATTCTGCCTTTGCAAGTGCATATGCCTTATCCTCTGTAATGATGCTAGAATCCACATCATCCACGCCATCGGCTCCACCTTTTTTATCCACCATCGCTGTATACGTTTTGCCACCGATAGATACTGTTGAGCCACCTTTAATTTTTCCTAATAACGTCGCAACATCTGCTACAGCAGTGCCTTCTGAATCCTTAATGTCCGCACCATCGACATTCCATTTGTAGGTCTCACCATCAATCTGTACGCTTCCAGCAGTGGTGGTATCAATCATGTTTTTCAGTTCTGTATTAGACCTTCCTATGGTATAATTCTTTCCTCCAATTGTAACCGTATCACCATAGTCGAGCTTATCCATCTGAAAAACAGCTGTGCCATCCGTGTTATCAATAAGCTTACCCTTTAAACCGGCATCGTGAGCACTCATTGTTTCAACCTTTGTTCCATCATCACCCTTTAACAGATAAGTCTCATTGAACTTGGTTGTCTCAGATACACGGTCGATCTCTGTTGTCAGCTGGTCGATCTCCGCCTGGATCGCATCACGGTCTGCTGTACTGTTCGTTCCGTTTGAAGCCTGGTTTGCCAGCTCGTTCATACGCTGTAACATAGAGTGAACTTCTGTCAGGGCACCTTCTGCGGTCTGCACTGCAGATACACCGTCCTGTGCGTTTGTAGATGCACGATCCAGACCACGCATCTGCTTTCTCATCTTCTCGGAAATCGTTAATCCTGCTGCATCATCTGCTGCACGGTTGATTCTATAGCCTGAAGAAAGCTTCTCAGAAGACTTTGCCTGTGCGCTTGTGGTTACACCTAACATTCTGTTAGAGTTCATTGCTGTTAAATTGTGCTGTACTACCATAATTTTACCTCCGTGTGTGATATGTTGTGGGATTCCTTTCCCACATTTGATAAGTTAATAGTGTATGATTATAATAAAGAAGAGAGCCTAGGATATCTCTGCATTATTACCGAATGGATGTCACTCTGCCGTGACCTGTTTTTTCTGATTCATCTGCTTTTTTTCCCGCCGGATGATATCAACGATCTCCTTCTGTGCCTGCGGTGAGAGCTTGCGCTCCGGCTGATAGGGAGTGGCGCTTCCTCTTCCGTTTGCGGTGCTGCGTGCGATGTTCATCTCTCTCGGTGCGTCAACGAGCAAATGTATGTTGTTTGCCGAGCCTCCTGAGAATACGACTCTGATATCTTCTCCAATGTCAATGAAATCGCCGGGATGAAGTGTCAGTTTTAACATAAAAGCCTCCTTGCTTTTTGTTGCCAGACATCTGTCAGAAGCTGCCGGTGGCAGATTCTATCGTTCTGACTATCCGCAACATTTTGTATAAAGTGTTGCATTTAGCAAAAAACATTCGCATATGGACATGCGGGAAAGGACGACAAATGAGTACAACACAACCAATCAGAAACGGAGAAGACGTACACAAGCTCATCGACTACTACGAACAGGAGGAACCAAACCTGCGCAACCACACGCTGATCATATTCGCGCTGCACACGGCACTGCGGATCAGCGACATTCTTGCCCTGCGCTGGGAGAATGTTTATCACTTTGGGAAAAAGGAATATGTTCCGCATTTACGCGTTTATGAGAAAAAGACAGAGAAGATCAGCACGCTCGCTTTTAATCAGAATGTGATACAGGCATTAGAGGAATATCGGATTGTCAGGAATCCCCAGCCGGAGGATTATATTTTTTCCAAACAAAACAATCCTTCACATCCGCTCTGCCGCTCGCAGGCATACCGGATCGTCAAGAAAGCTGCTGAAGCGACGCTGAACGAGCCACACATCAGTTGCCATTCCCTACGGAAAACCTTTGGCTATCATGCATGGAAACGTGGATTTTCGCCTGTGCTGATCATGGATGTATACAATCATTCTTCTTTTGTGATCACGCGGAGATATCTTGGAATCGATCAGGATGACCGGGATGAATTGTTCAAAAAACTGGATTACTAATTTTTTTATATTTTTTATTTTTAGGGGTTAAGATTTGAGAGAAATATCCGAAATACTGAGTGTAAGGAAAAATGCAACACTTTATACAGTTTGTTGCATTTTTCCTTTTTTTATACACAATTATAGATTCAATTGTGAATATTTGGTGTAACTATCCAGCACGGGTCGAAGCAAAACTGTAAATGTACGAAGCAGTTACTATTCGGTGACGAATTCCGGTTTTCGGTCTCGAAATGACGTTGTCAGGGACAAATTTTTGTTAGTTATGGGTAAGAAAGTTTAGCGTTTTCAAAGGTGTTTTTTTGCGCAAACACGCTTGAATCGGTGCATATCATGTGCTATAGTGCAAGGAAACATAAACGACGGTCCGCTGATCTCGGAGGGGGAATTTTATGACTACGACTGTTACCAAAACTATTAATTATGAAAAAAGCGCGACAAAAGTCGCGCTCGTTACGATCATATGGAACATTATTTTATCCATCGGAAAACTGTTGGCAGGAATCATCGCTCATTCCGGCGCGATGATCTCAGATGCCGTCCACTCGGCGTCCGATGTGTTCAGTTCGATCATCGTCATCATCGGCGTGCGCATCGCCAGCCGTGATTCCGATAAAGAGCATCCTTACGGACATGAGCGTCTGGAATGCGTTGCCTCGGTCATCCTCGCGACCGTATTGTGTATCACCGGTATCGGTATCGGCATCAATGCCTGTCAGGACATCTTTGCCGGAAGCTATGCGAATCTGGCAGTTCCCGGCGTATTGGCACTGATTGCCGCGCTCGTATCGATCATCGTCAAGGAAGGCATGTTCTGGTACACCCGACATTATGCCAAAAAGCTTGATTCCGGAGCACTGATGGCTGATGCATGGCATCACCGCTCCGATGCACTCTCTTCCGTCGGTGCCCTGATCGGTATCGGCGGTGCGCGTCTCGGTTATCCGATCCTCGACTCTGTTGCCAGCGTTGTGATCTGCATCTTTATCGTCAAGGCTGCCTATGATATCTTCATGGATGCCATGGACAAAATGGTCGATAAAGCCTGCGATGAAGCGACCGAACAGATGCTGCGTGACTGCGTGCTCAGTGTTCCCGGCGTCGAGGGCATTGACCTTTTGATGACCCGTGTCTTCGGCAATAAAGTCTATGTGGATGTGGAGATCCGCGCAAACGGTCAGGAGACCCTGAGCGAGTCCCACGATATCGCGGAGGCTGTGCACAGCCGCATCGAAACGACTTTCCCGAAAGTAAAACATATCATGGTACACGTAAATCCTGCCTGAATTCAGGCAGGATTTATTTCTTTACATCATTTTTTTATACGCTTACTTTTCCGGCTAATACCTGCATATAATCCTCATAGTTTCGCTTCAGAAGCTTTGGTGTATCCAATCCATACGGACACTTGCTCTTGCATTTTCCACAGTTTAGACACCCTTCTATTTTTTTCATGCGCTCCTGTCCTTCTTCTGACAGCCAGCCCGCTGAGGGTGAACGCCGCAGAAGCAATGACATTCTCGCACAGTTATTGATCTCTATCCCGGCAGGACACGGCATGCAATAGCCGCAGCCTCTGCAGAAATCTCCGGACAGCATTTCTCTGTCTTTCCTTATGACCTCCTGAAGCTCTTCTGTCATTTCCGGTGCCTCTTTGCCAAATGCCAAAAATTCATCCAGCTCCCGCTCCCGCTGTACGCCCCAGATCGGCAGCACATTGTCAAACTGATCCGCATATGCATAGGCGGCAGCCGCATTTGTGATCAAGCCACCGGACAGGGATTTCATAGCGATAAATCCCATATCTGCTTCCCTGCACATGGATACGATCTCCAGATCCTTTTCTGTCGCCAGATAGCAGAACGGAAACTGCAGTGTCTCATACAGACCGCTCATAATGGCCTCTTTTGCCACTGCGAGCCTATGGTTCGTAATACCGATGTGTCGGATCTTTCCCTCTGCTTTCGCCTGTAAAGCTGCATCGTAGAGTCCGTCTGCTCCGCCCGGCTTCGGGCAAAATGCAGGATTGTGGAACTGATAAATATCTATATAATCTGTCTGTAAATGCTCTAAGCTTGCCTGCAGATCTTTCCAAAAATCATCCGCATTCTGCGCCGTTGTTTTTGTAGCAATCACCACTTTTTCCCGCATACCCGCAAATGCCAGTCCTACTTTATGCTCACTGTCGGAGTATGCCCGTGCCGTATCAAAAAATGTGATACCATTTTCATATGCCTTGCGAAGCAATGCCACAGCAGCATCATCAGAGATTCGCTGTATCGGCAATGCTCCGAAGCCATTTTTATCTACTACGATCTGTGTCTTGCCTAATCTTACTGTGCTCATAATGTCCCCTCTTTTTCATAAATGTACATTTTCTTCCACTCCGAATGTTCTCCCTCACTTCACACTAGGAGATCTGTCTGGTCTGTGTGTCATTCTCGAACTGACTCTCATACAGATCGGCATAGAAGCCGCCCAGCGCGATCAGTTCATCATGCGTACCCTGTTCGATGATATCTCCATCCTTCATGACCAGTATCAGATCCGCATTTTTGATCGTTGACAGGCGGTGTGCGATGACAAAGCTCGTTCTGCCCTTCATCAGGTTATCCATCGCCTTCTGGATCCGCTGCTCGGTACGTGTATCGACGGAGCTGGTCGCCTCGTCTAAGATCATGATCGGATTGTCTGCCAGGATCGCACGCGCGATCGTGAGCAGCTGCTTCTGTCCCTGTGAAACGTTGCTCGCTTCCTCATTGAGTTCCATCTGATAACCACCCGGTAATGTCTGGATGAAATGATGTGCATGTGCTGCCTTGGCCGCGGCAATGACTTCCTCGTCCGTGGCATCCAGTCTGCCGTAGCGGATATTTTCCATGATCGTTCCCTTGAACAGCCATGTATCCTGCAGTACCATACCGAACTGACGGCGCAGATCGTCTCTGTTAAAATCTCTGATATCGTGTCCGTCTACATAGATCGCACCTTTATTTACATTATAAAAACGCATGAGCAGCTTGACCATCGTGGTCTTTCCGGCTCCGGTCGGGCCGACGATCGCTACGGTCTGTCCTGCCTTCACATCACTGCTAAAGTCGTGAATGATGATCTTCTCCGGATCATAGCCGAACTGTACGTGTGAGAACGACACATCGCCCCTGGCCTCTCCGATCTCTACCGGATGCTCTGCGAGGCTGCTCTCCTCCTCTTCCTCGAGGAACTCAAACACACGCTCCGCTGCCGCTGCCATTGACTGCAGCATATTGGATATCTGCGCGAGCTGATTGATCGGCTGGGTAAAGTTGCGCACATACTGGATGAATGCCTGGATATCTCCGACCTCGATCACACGCTTGGCTGCCAGGAAACTACCGGATACTGCGACTGCGACATAGCCGAGATTACCAACAAACACCATGATCGGCTGCATCATACCTGAGAAGAACTGTGATTTCCATGCTGATTCATACAGTTTGGCATTCGTCTCATCAAAGGTACGGATGGACTGTTCCTCACGGTTAAACGCCTTGATGACCTGATAACCGCTGTAGATCTCCTCGACCTGTCCGTTGACTTCACCGAGATACTTCTGATGATTTTTGAAGTGCTTTTGTGAAAACTTCATCACACACATCATCAGTGCCATGGACACAGGCAGGATCACGAGCGCGATCAACGTCATGAGCGGGCTGATCGTCAGCATCATGATCAATACTCCGATGATCGTCGCTACGGATGTGATGAGCTGTGTCACGGACTGGTTCAGGCTCTGCCCCATCGTATCCACATCGTTCGTGATACGCGAGAGCACTTCACCGACAGTACGCGACTCAAAATACTTCATCGGCATGCGGTTGATCTTCTCCGAAATCTCACGGCGCATGCGGAAAGTCATCTTCTGTGAGATTCCTGTCATGATCCAGCCCTGTATAAATGAAAACAGTGCACTGCATATATAGATGCACAATAGTCCGACCAGAATCCTGCCAATCTTGGTAAAATCTATGCCGCTGCCGCCGGACAGCTTGCTCATCAGTCCGTTAAACAATTCTGTCGTCGCACGGCTGAGAATCTTCGGTCCGATGACGTTAAATACGGTACTGGCGATCGCAAAGATCAGCACGACAACCAATGCCGGCTTGTAGCTGCCCATGTAGGACAAGATCTTGCCGATCGTGCCCTTAAAATCCTTTGCCTTTTCCACCGGAGCTCCGGGACCGTGTCCCATCGGGCCTCTTCTGGGACGATTTCCTGTCTGTGCCATCAGCAGACACCTCCTTTCAGTTCTTCCTCAGAGAGCTGTGAACGGGCAATCTCCTGATATGCCTCACAGGTTTCTAACAGTTCGCGGTGTGTTCCCTTTCCAACGATCTGTCCTTCCTCAAGTACAAGGATCTGATCTGCATGAAGAATCGTATTGATACGCTGTGCCACGATGATCACCGTAGCATCTGCCGTCTTTTCTGCAAGTGCACGGCGCAATGCCGCATCTGTTTTATAATCAAGTGCCGAGAAACTGTCGTCAAAGATCAGTACCTTCGGCTGTTTTGCGATCGCACGGGCGATCGACAGACGCTGTTTCTGTCCGCCGGATACGTTGGTACCGCCCTGTGAGATCTCACTGTGATAATGATCCGGTTTCTGGTCAATAAACTCTGTCGCCTGGGCGATCTGTGCCGCCTCTGTCATCTGTTCATCCGTGATGTCATCACCGCCGAATTTCAGGTTGGAAGCGATATCTCCGGAAAACAGCACACCCTTCTGCGGTACGACACCGAGCAGGCTGCGCAGCTTTTTCTGCGACAGTTCGCGGATATCGATACCGTCTAACGTGATCGAACCACCCGTCACATCGTAAAATCTGGGGATCAGATTGACCAGCGTACTCTTACCGCATCCGGTACTGCCGATGATCGCCGTCGTCTGTCCGGGTTCTGCGACAAATGACAGATGTGAGAGTGCATCCTCGTCTGCCCCCTCGTATCGGAAGGATACATCCGAAAATTCCACGCGGCCCTTCCAGTCGGTGCGCTCCTCATCACGTACATGCTCTGCGTCACGGATGGAACCCGTGGTGCGGATCACTTCATCGATACGATCCGCAGCGACTCCCGCACGCGGCAGCATGACAGAGATCATCGTGATCATGAGGAATGACATGATGATCTGCATCGTATAGGAGATAAATGCGATCATATCTCCGACCTGCAGGTTGCCCATATCGATACCTTTTCCACCCATCCATACGATGAGCACCGTGACACCGTTCATGAGCAGCATCATCGTCGGCATCATGAGCGTCATCACGCGGTTGGTAAACAACTGCGTACCCATCAGATCACGGTTGGCCTTATCAAAACGTTCTTCCTCGAATTTTTCTCTGGAAAATGCACGGATGACCGGCAATCCGGTCAATATCTCACGTGAGACCAGATTCAGGCGGTCTACGAGTTTCTGCATCATCTTGAACTTGGGCAATGTCACACCCATCAGTACCAGTACGAGACCACTGATGACAATGACCGCTACCACGATGATCCATCCCATACCGGTCTTGGTCGTAACGACCTTTAAGATCGCGCCGATGCCGAGCACCGGTGCATAGAGCACCATACGCAGCAGCATGACAGTCACCATCTGGATCTGCTGGATATCATTTGTACTGCGCGTGATCAGTGATGCGGTAGAGAACTGGTTCATCTCCACACTGGAAAAACCGAGCACGTTTTTGAACACACCACTGCGCAGCTCCATACCGATCTTCGCCGCAGTCTTGGCTGACAGATATCCGCAAAGTACGGCTGCCGCTAACATCAGCAGGGACAACGCCATCATCTTAGCTCCCGTAATGAGCAGATACTGTCTCTGCAGCGCTGACAGATCGATGCCACATGCCTCATATTCCTCCGTGACACTCTGCACTGCGATCTGCTCTAATATCGAATCGCTCATATCTCCATACTTCTCGAGCATCTGCTGCATCGCCTGCGGATCCTGCTCCATCGCCTGCATCGCAGAGGCATCCATACCGGTCTGCTCCTGCACTTCGTCCATATGTGCGGATGCATACAGCATCACTAGCGGCTGCTGCAGCTGTTCACTCAGTTCGCTGCGCTGCTCCCTGGTGATCGTCTGCAGTTCATAGTTGCCGGTCGTTTCATTGAACTCATAGGCATCTAAAAACAGATCCCTGCCATCTTCTGACAGCATACCCTGTAATGCCTGACCGGTCGCCTCACGCATCTGTGTCATGACACAGTCTTCAATACCATACTGCTGCAGTCCTACATCCACGATATCAGATGTATAGGTCGGCAGTGCCAGATCGCAATACGCCTGCGTGATCAATAGCAGGATGATCGCACACACTGCAGCCTTATGCTTCAGCAGATTTCCAAAAATGTGTTTCATATCCAGTCCTTTCTAATCGTCTAATCGTTGCATAGTATTGTATTTTACCGCTTACATTGATTTTGTCAACATTCTAAATCTAAAATTTTTGTAAAATCGTAACTATTCAGAACCCATTAGAATAAGAGAAACTGATACGTCATGCTTGCATGTAAGTAACAGTTTTCTTATTCTAAAGGTGGCTCGAATAGAGTCACCGCCCCAGTAATGAGCAAAAGTAGTTGCGATAGCAACGAGAAAGCACGATTTATCGTGCGCTTTTGCGAATGTATGGGTGGGGTTCTGAATAATCTCATCAAAATAGAACTTGTGTTCGGTATCGTTTTGTGCTATATTATTCCCAAGATGCAAACGCATGTTCGATTTTAACCTGATCTTACTATTTTACGGAGCATATATGATGGAACTTAGCTTACAACCTGATCTGATGGAAAAGCTCGCGATCCTCACGGATGCAGCAAAATATGATGTCGCGTGCACATCCAGCGGTGTTGACCGTGGGGGCAAGGGACACGGCATCGGCAATTCCGTGGCCGCCGGCATCTGCCACAGCTTTGCCGGAGACGGCCGGTGTATCTCCCTGCTGAAGATACTCATGACCAACCACTGCGTCTACAACTGCAGCTACTGCCAGAACAACTGCAACAATGATCTGCCCCGGACGGCATTTACGCCGGAGGAGATCTGTACACTGGTCATCCAGTTCTACCGGCGTAATTATATAGAAGGTCTGTTTCTCAGTTCCGGCGTGATAGATAACCCGGATCATACGATGGAGCTGCTGTTTCAGACATTGTATCTGCTGCGCAATAAGTATGAATTCAACGGATATATCCATGTCAAGGCGATCCCCGGCGCTGATCCCCGGCTGATCGAGCTGACCGGATATCTCGCCGACCGCATGAGTATCAATCTGGAACTGCCGACGGCCGATGGGCTGCGGTCACTGGCTCCCTGCAAGAGCCGTCAGACGATCCTGCGCCCGATGCGCCAGATCCAGAACGGGATCAGGCACTCACATCTGTTGGATTCCCATGAGCTGATGACACGGGAAGATCAGGCAGTTTGTCATCTGCCGGAGGTCGTCCGCCTGTCCAGCCGGGATCCGTACCGGAAGCGCTTTGTACCCGCCGGCCAGAGCACACAGATGATCATCGGCGCTACACCGGAGAGCGATTATCAGATCATCAAAGTCGCCGAGAGCCTCTATGACCGCTTTGAACTGAAACGTGTATTTTATTCCGCATTCGTCAATGTGACTCATAACAGCGATCTGCCTGCCCTGCCGGGCGGGCCTCCGCTGCTGCGCGAACACAGGCTCTATCAGGCTGACTGGCTGCTGCGTTATTATCATTTCCGTGCAGACGAACTGTTAAACGAAGCGCAGCCGGATTTTAACATCTATCTGGACCCAAAATGTGACTGGGCGCTGCGCCATCTGGAACAGTTTCCGGTAGAGATCAACCGCGCCTCGTATCAGACACTGCTGCGCGTCCCCGGGATCGGCTATCTGTCAGCCAGACGTATCGTAGCCGCCAGACGCACGAGCCGGCTGGATTTTGCAGATCTGAAGCGGATCGGCGTCGTATTAAAACGGGCGATCTACTTCATCACATGCAACGGGCGCACGATGTATCCGATCCGGATCGATCAGGATTATATCACGAGACAGCTCCTGTCCGACCGGACACAGATCCCACGCGAGCTCCGTCAGGCCGGCTATCAGCAGCTATCCCTGTTCGATGACCAGACTTTCCTCGCATCAGCGCAATAATCATATGATATTATGGCAATTGCGACACTATTTTTAAACCGGGCTGCTTGGCTACGGTTACAGCAGTATCACGATCAGATTGCTCCGGTTGCCCGGGCGGTGTCTCGCTGTCTCTTCAGCCTTGGCTCGATGTTGTCCTTCGCACACATAGCCTGCGGCTTCCAGCTATGACATGAGCACCGTTATTCATTCGCTCGCACTTCGCCGGACAAACGTCGCAACTGACGGGATCTGCTATAATCGCAGCCATCAGCCCTGCGTTACATATTGATTGCGAAACTGTTCACTGCGTATATGGGGCATGCGAGTACAAGCAATTTTGTAATTCACTGGCAGCGCGAGCAATGCATTGTCTGATTTTGCTGCCTTTGCACGATGGAGCTGAGACTCCAAATTGTGGAAGCCGCTGCTGACACAATTTTGTCTTTCGGAGGCTCAGTGGAATGATTCGTGCAACGAAAGCAAAACAGACTGCTTGCGGGAGCTGCATGTTCACGAAACATGTACTCGCATGCCCCTAAATCATAATAAAAATAGTTTCGCAATCACCATATGATATGCACGAAAGGAGTCCATACTGTTATGTATACTTATATCTGTGACAATTCAATTGACGGCATCCTCACCGGCATCTACGATGCCTATGCTGACCGCCATCCGCTGCATGACATCCACCTGAGCGTGAGTGAAGGGATGAACTTTTCTCTGTTCACACAATATATCGATGTTACACCTGATACGATCAAAGCATCCAAAGTCGCCAACACACTCAAATCCCGCTTCGGCCAGGATTTTTACGAGACGATCTATCAGGCAGCCATGTCCGGCGATGTACCGGGCAAGAGTACCATGGACAAAGCCGACGCGATCTTTGAGACCGTTGCTCTGGCGCTCGCCTCCGGTGACGGCACAAAAACACTGCTCTCCCTCGGTGAACCATGCGTCTACCGCGTCTTTGAGCTGTGCCGCGCGACCGGGCGCGAAGCGATGCATCTGCTCGGATTCGTACGTTTTCAGAAATTAGAAAACGGTATCCTGTTTTCAAGGATTCATCCGAAAAACCATGTACTGCCGATCTTAGGAGAACATTTTTCCGATCGGCTGCCGGAGGAAAACTTTATGATCTATGACGAAAACCGCAGACTCACGCTGCTCCATCCCGCAGGGAAACACTTTTTTCTCACGGATACCGATTCACCGGATAGCGATCTCACCAGTCGCTTCTCCGTCGATGAAATGCATATCCAGCAGCTATGGATCACGTTTTTCCACAGTATCACAATAGAAGCGCGCAAAAATCCCCGGCTCCAGTCCCAGATGATCCCGAAGCGTTTCCAGCAGGATGCAGTCGAATTTCAGGTGTGATTCTGTGGCTCCTTATCATTCTGTTAGCACTCACTTAAAAAGAGTGCTAATTTTTTATTGACATTTGCATTTTTACGCGTTACACTATGTTCTAACGAAGCCTCATCTGTTTTTATAACACAGATACAGAGGCATCCAACGAGTAAATCTATGAACGATAATTGATAAGGAGTGATAGAAATGAGTAACAAACACGGAAGTCTTTCCATTAACAGTGACAACATTTTCCCGATCATTAAAAAATGGCTGTATTCCGATCAGGATATTTTCTACCGCGAGCTCGTAAGTAACGGCAGCGATGCAATCACCAAGCTGAAAAAGCTGGATATGATGGGTGAGTACGAGCTGCCCGCTGACTACAAGCCCAGTCTGCAGATCGTTGTCGATCCCGACAATAAAAAGGTAACGATCACCGATAACGGTCTCGGTATGACCGCAGACGAGGTCGAGGAATACATCAACCAGATCGCATTTTCTGGTGCGACCGATTTTATTACCAAATACAAGGATAAGGCAAACGAAGACCAGATCATCGGTCATTTCGGACTGGGCTTCTACTCTGCATTCATGGTAGCTGATGAGGTACACATTGATACACTTTCCTACCAGAAAGGTGCAACGGCTGTTCACTGGGAGTGCGACGGCGGTACCGAATTTGATATGAAGGATGGTATCAAAGAGGAAGTCGGTACTACGATCACCCTGTTCTTAAATGAGGACTGTCTGGAGTACGCCAATGAATACCGTGCCAGAGAGGTACTTGAAAAGTATTGTTCTTTCATGCCTACCCCGATCTATCTGAGCAAGGCAAATGCTCCGGAAGAATACGAAACGATCGATCCTGCTGACAAGCTCGATACCGATACCGTTGTCGAGACGATCGTAGAGGAAGCCAAGACCGAAGAAAAGGAAAATGAGAACGGCGAGAAGGAAGTCGTAGAAGTATCACCTGCTACCGAAAAGCTCAAGATCGTAAAGCGTCCGGTCGCATTGAATGATACGACTCCGCTATGGACCAAGAATCCGAAGGACTGTACCGAGGAAGAATACAAGGAATTCTACCGCAATGTCTTCCACGATTATAAGGAGCCGCTGTTCTGGATTCACCTGAATATGGACTATCCGTTCAATCTGAAGGGTATCTTATACTTCCCGAAGATCAATACCGAGTATGATTCCATTGAGGGTACGATCAAGCTGTATAACAATCAGGTATTTATCGCAGATAATATTAAGGAAGTCATTCCGGAATTTCTGATGCTGTTGAAAGGTGTCATCGACTGCCCGGATCTGCCGCTGAACGTATCCAGAAGTGCTCTGCAGAATGATGGATTTGTCAAGAAGATCTCTGAGTACATTACGAAAAAGGTCGCTGACAAGCTCATCGGCATGTGCAAGACCGAGAAAGAGAACTACGAGAAATACTGGGATGACATCAGTCCCTTTATCAAATTCGGTTGCTTAAAGGACGAGAAGTTCTGCGACAAGATGAACGATTACATCTTATTTAAGAACATTGATGACAAGTACCTGACTCTGCCGGAGATCTTAAAGCCGGTCGAGAAAGACGAAACTGCGGAAACAAAAGACTCAGACAGTACTGATACTACCGCAGATACCGCTTCCGATGATAATGCTGACAAGGAAGACGAATACAAGGATGAGCGCTCTGTCATCTACTATGTAACAGATAAGAACCAGCAGAGCCAGTATATCAATCTGTTCCGTGAGCAGGGCATGGATGCCGTGATCTTGGATCACAACATCGATAGTTCCTTTATCACCCAGTTAGAGCGACGCAATGACAATTACAAGTTCATGCGTATTGATGCAGATGTGACCGGTACTCTGACCGAGGAGACCTCAGAAGATGAGCTGAAGGACGCTACCGAGAGCCTGAAGGAGATCTTCTCCAAGGCACTGAACAATGATAAGCTCACTATTCAGGTACAGAAACTGAAAAATGCCGATACACCTTCCATCATCACCTTGTCCGAGGAAGGTCGCAGAATGCAGGATATGATGAAGATGTATGCGATGGGTGGCATGGGTATGGATCCGTCCATGTTCGGCGGTGACTATACACTGACCTTGAATTACAATCATCCGCTTGTACAGTACATCCTGAACAACAAGGATTCCGAGAATGTCCCGATGTTCTGTGAACAGCTCTACGATCTGGCCATGATCAGCAATCAGCCGCTGTCTCCGGAAGCCATGACAAAGTTCATGAAGCGTTCTAACGACATTATGCTGCAGCTCGCAAAATAATGCGACGATATCAGTAGAATATACGCAAAAAGAAAGAACCGCAGCCGGTTCTTTCTTTTTGTTTTCACTAATTTATGACTGCGGCGTGACAGGCTCATCTACCCAGTCCTCTTCACTGAAATATTTATCATAGATCTCGTAAAACTGATCAAAGGAATACTGCTCCAGATCCTGTATCGAAAGATTCTTCCATACCTTGTCGTTGAGTTTGGAAGTGATCTTCTGCGCAAAAGGCTCGTATTCGGAATCAAATGCATCCTGTCTGCGCTGCTCGATAATATCCTGCTTATGCTTCTGCGTCTGTTCTTCATCATATTTATTGTCACAATAAAAAATGTAATATCCGTCATCCGTCTGCACCGGCTGTGAATACGTTCCATCATCCATCGCAAAAGCAACTGTCTCTGCCGCTTCCGGCAACATGCCCCGCTCGATCGTGAGCGTGATCTCATCCGCCTCATTATAATTGGCGGCTACCGTAGAGAACTCATTATCCTGCTGCAACTCGCTGTATGCCTGCTCTGCCTGTGCTTTCTCACGCACAAAGATCTGCCGGATCTCCATCACACGCGCTTCGTCATCACTGACTTCCTGATTCACATCTGCGATCAGCACAGCATACAGTTTATCCGCCAGTGCATATTTTCCATAGATATCAATAACCTCATCCTGTGACAGATTCAACGCACTGATCTCTGCCTCAGACAGATTTTTGTAACAGTCTTCACCAGCCCACTGCACCAGTTCCTTTTGATCATCGGAGAGTGCGATTCCCTTTTCCTCCGCCAACGCGTCCATGGTATAGACTTTGGCCGCTTCGTCAATGCAGATCTTTTTGATATACTGTCCAAATTTTTTCTGCACTTTGAGATCCTCGTTTTTCACAAGATTGATCCCGTAACTCTCCCCATACAGGTTCATATTGTTCATGAGCAGCAGCTTCATAACCGGTAACCTGCAGGATTTTCCACTGACCAAAAACACTTCATTTTCCGACATTCCACGGCTGATCGTGACCTTTTCGCCTCCGATCTGACAACCGCTGCTTGCAACCGCCAGCGAGACAGCCAACGCCGCTGCTGCCAGACGACAAACTCTTGTTTTCATTCGATTCTCCTGTTTTTCATCATTTTGTGTGCGCATGCAGGATACTCCGTGCTACAGACAGACCATTTGCCGATGCCTGCTGCAGACCACGCGTTACGGATGCTCCGTCACCGATCGCACGCAATCCTCTGATACTCGTCTCAAAATCACGGTTTACAACGACTTTATTAGAATAAAACTTGACTTCTACACCATACATCAGAGTTTCCTCACTGGCAATACCCGGAGTCACCTTATCAAGCGCTTCGATCATTTCCTCGATATCGACCATGATCCGGTGCGGGAATACGAGTGACAGGTCGCCCGGCACTGCATCTTTTAACGTAGGGATCAGATTGTTCCTGCACAGACGCTCCTCTGTCGTTCTTCTGCCCCTCTTAAAATCGCCGTAGGTCTGCACGAGGATCTTTCCATCACAGAGCATATTGGACAACTGGGCGATCTGCTTGCCGTATTCAATCGGTGTCTTAAACGGCTTGGTAAAATTCTTGGATACGAGCAGTGCAAAGTTCGTATTGTTCGTCTTCATATCCTTTGATTTATACGCATGACCATTGACGACCGCCAATCCGTTATCATAATATTCCGTAGCCACCTCTCCGGACGGATTCGTACAGAAAGTGCGCACCTTATCATCAAACGTCGGTGTATGGTAGACCAGTTTGGCCTCATACAGGTTCTTATTGAGCATATCCATGACTTCGTCACGAACCTCCACACGTACCCCGATATCGACCGTTCCGACCTCCGTCTCCACACCGATCTTTTTACAGAGGTGTGAGAACCAGTCGGCACCCTCGCGTCCGACTGCCGATACGATCTCGTCAGCATAGAGCTGTTCGCCCTGATCTGTCACGACGCCCTTCGCCGTCCCATCTTCAACGATGATTTCTTCCACCATCGTGTTAAATTTCATCTCTACACCCTGCTCGAGCAGATGTGCCTGCAGCTTGGCATAGATCTTGTAACCTTCCTCTGTGCCCAGATGACGGATCGGACACTCGATCAGCTTCAGATTCGCATTGATCGCTTTCCGGCGGATCTCACGGATCTCCTTCTCCTTATCCACGCCATACACATTTGTATCTGCACCGAATTTCAGATAGATCTCATCCGACTCATGGATCAGCTTCGATGCCGCATCATATCCGAGGATCTCGGGCAGCGTACCTCCGACATCCGGTGACAGCGACAGCTTGCCATCCGAGAATGCTCCGGCTCCTGCAAATCCGGTCGTAATACTGCACGGCTTGCAGCCAACGCATACCTTCGTCTTACGCTTCGGACACGCACGATCCTCGATCCGGCGTCCCTTTTCGATCAGCAGCACCTTCATATCCGGTCTGCTGTGTATCAGTTCATAGGCGCAGAAAATACCGGACGGTCCTGCACCGATAATAATCACATCATAATTACTCATACCATTTCACCCATTCTCTAACATTTTTACAGACTACGCTTCCACGATCAGATAGCGTCCGCCCTCTAACGCAAATACTTCCGGCTGTTCGAGTAATTCTTCCCCGGACATACCGCACAGATCCACGCCTTCCTCTTCAAAATACTGTTTTACTTCCTTTTTATTCTTACATACGATCGCCATGCAATCTTCCAGAAAATACTCTGCTTCCTCCAATGTCTCAGCTACCGGCTCCGGAAAAAGCTGTAACTGCTGATCCAAAAAGATCTGCAGATCCTGTTCACTGAATGAACTCATCCTTGTTTCCTCCTCTGTGAGTCTCTTGCAGCCAGCCGCTGTCTGGCTCAGCTACATTCTCTTACTATCTTAACGGATATACCTAAAAATGGCAATGACATTCTAACATCTGCTTCAACTCGTGATAAAGTCTGGCAACCGGAAGCCCGACGACATTCTGATAATCACCCTCAATGCCTCTGATATAGATAGCGGCATCACTCTGGATCCCATAGCCGCCCGCCTTGTCTAAGCCATCCGAATGTGCCGCATAGTCACGGATCTCCTGTTCATCCATCGGATAAAAATTCACCTGCGTACACTCTGCAAACGTCCGCACATCCTCCGGTTCCTTCTCACCGCATGCCACACGATGGATCGCTACTCCCGTGTACACCTCATGTGTACGTCCGGACAGCATGCGGATCATCCGTTCCATATCGGTACGATCCTTCGGTTTTCCCAGAATCTCTCCATCACAGACGACGATCGTATCCGCTCCGATCACGATCACCTGCTCTCCGGCATGATGATCCGCGATCTCCCGCGCCTTCGCAGATGCCAGATTCTGCACGATCTGTGAAGGTGTATCACCTATGATCCGTTCTTCTCCGACTGCCGGTTCGATCTCGAATGTGATGCCGAGCATCCCGAGCAATTCTCTCCTCCTCGGAGACTTCGATGCTAATATATACTTCATATTCTCTCTCCTTATGCCTGTATGATCTGTTCCAATCGGAAAGAATAGATCAATTTTTCTTTTACCGGTTTGCCGGTCGCTGCCGACAATGCACGCGCATACAGATCCATCTGTGTCTGATAACGATCCAGGAGCTGTCCTGCCTCCCGCACTGCATCGGTTTTATAATCCAGCAGCACCAGCCCGTCATCCTCTTCAAAATACAGATCAATAATACCCTGTACCAGAACGAGCTGCTCACTATGAACCGCCGGATCCGTCTCACATGCCGGAAGTCCCATGACAAACGGCTGCTCTCTGTATAATCTGCCGGTATGATGCGCCCGCATAATTCTGCCTGCCAACCCGGTCTGCAGAAAATGCGCGATCCGTTGAACATTGATCAGCTCTGCCGCCTCAGACTGCAGACGCCCCTTCGCGCAGAGTGCATCCTTTTGCCGTTCGATCTCCGTCCGCAGATATGCACCTGCATCTGCGTCATCCGCTCCACAGACATCACCGAGTGCATCATAGTCCAGACATTCCATCATCCGGTGCATCGCAGTACCGCGCAGTGCACCCCGGTGCGGCGCATCCGGCTCCTGATCTGCACAGTCCGTACCCGCCCGCATAAAACGCGGCACATACAATTCCTGTTCTGAGGCAGTCTCATCCTTTGCATACCAGGCGAGCGCTTCCTCATCACCTGGCTCTAAGATCATATTCCGATGCTTGATCTCAGATACCGATACCTTTGAACGCAAGGTCACCTCATCCTCATACGGATACCGATTATGCAAACGCATATCAATTTCCTCATAAATCTGTGGATCTATGTCCTCTAACTGCTCCATGAGCTGTTCCTTTTGTACATACTGCTCAGCCTCCTGTAGTCGCTCCTGCATGACAAACTGTGCAGCTTCATAAGTCTCGATCGACAGATGCTCCGGATGCCTGTAAGCTCCCGGCATGATCCAGTCGAGATAGCAGCCCGCCTCCCGTCGATCCAGAAAGGATGCCTCCGTCTCAGACTTCAGCTCATACTCCAGCAGTGCAGACTCCATTCCACGCAGCGTACCGGTCAGTATCAGTTGCTCCTTGGCACGCGTGAGTGCCACATACAATACACGCAGTTCCTCTCCGATATTGTCCCCGGCAATATGCGCCGCGATCATCTCTTTGAATAAGGTCGTCCGCTTCCGATGGCGCTTCCCCTCCGAACACATGAGTCCGATCCCATACGTTCCGTCGAGGATCATCATATCCTCGCTGTCCTTTTTATTAAATCTCCTGCCCAGCCCACTCACAAAAACGATTGGGAATTCCAGACCCTTACTCTTGTGAATACTCATGATGCGCACGACATTTTCATGCTCTCCGGTCACATCTGCCTCACCGTAATCGACCTCGTACTTTTGCAACTGCTCCATATATCTGATAAACGAAAACAGCCCCTGATAACTCATCCGCTCAAATCCGGCCGCATGCTGCAAGAGCATCTCGACATTCGCCAGCCGCCGTTCTCCTGCCGGTAATGCACGCACCAGATTCAGATAGCCGCTCTCGCGAAGGATCTGATCCAGCAGATCATGCACACTCAGATGTCTCGCCATCTCACGGTATGCCTCCAGCCGTTCCAGCAGCCGGGCACATTTCTCACGCAGCAGCGGATCCGCTCCCTCTGCGGCATATTCCGTGACATGATCATAGAAAAACGCATGTGTTCCCACCAGCCGGATCTGTGCCAGTTGTGCATCTGTAAAATCAAAAAACAGACTGCGCATCAGTGCAGCCAGTGGAATATCCTGCAGCGGATTATCAATCACATGGCAAAGCCCTAGTACGGTCTGCACCTCAGATGTCCCGAAATACCCGGTCTGCGACATCTGATGTGACGGAATGCCATGAGCCGCCAACTGCTGTGCCAGTTCATCCCCCCATGAACCGGGAGAGCGCAGCAGGATCACGATATCCGAATAGTTCACCGGACGCAGACCGCCCTCTCCATCCGAGATCTGCTGCGTTTCCATCACGCGCCGGATCTCCTCTGCGATCATCGCTGACTCCAGTTCCTTCGCATTATCTGCCCCGGATTCATCCAGGCTCTCTGCCGTACTGTCTGCGAGCAGTATCCGTGTCCGATAATCATCCTTTTGTACAGCCTCCGGAAATGACGCACCCGGATAAAGCGCCGCATCCTCATCATATGCCACCCCACCGACATCACGCTGCATGATCCGGTAGAACAGGTCATTGACGCTGTCGAGTACCTGCGACCGGCTGCGGAAGTTCTGCTTCAGGCAGATCTTACGGCAAGGGGAAGCTTCCGATGTATAGGTGTCGTATTTTTCCATGAAAAGCTCCGGTCTCGCCAGACGAAACCGGTAGATGCTCTGCTTGACATCGCCTACCATAAAACGGTTGTACCTGCCATTTGTACCCGATACCGCGGACAGGATCGCCTCCTGCACATAATTCGAATCCTGATACTCATCGATCATGACCTCTTCAAACAACGATTGGAATTCACGCGCAACTGCCGTCGGCTCCTTCGTATCCTGATCGATGAGGATTCGCAGCGCCATGTGTTCGATATCGGAAAAATCCAGCAGACCGCGCTCTTCTTTTTGTTTTGCATATGCATCTGCATAATCCAGTGTCAGTTTCGCCAGTACATCTACTGCCTGCCCGGTCAGCTTCAGATCCTCCAACTGATCGCTCAGCGGGCGTGAAAAATACTTCTTGTGCAGTTTTTGCAGTTCGTCCTTTACCTGTGTGCGCAATGACTTGACCAGTTCCTGTATCTCCTTGTCACCGCTGAATCCACGTCTCGTCCCCAGTCTGCCAAAATCAACCGCCGCGATCGCGCAGCCCAGCCCATCATAATCACTGATCTCATCGAGCCGCTGCAACTGTTCCGTCACGTAGCAGATATTATCCAGATACATATCCGGTCCGTTCACTTCCTCACACAGCCGGCGCGCAAGTTCGAGCTGTGCGCGTTCTCCGCGAAGCACCGCATGCAGATACCGCATCAGATCCTGCAGCCAGCTGCCTTCGTCTGACAATGCTTCCGGTGTGAGCATATCCGCATCGTATGGTCTGCGCAGGCTCTGCAGCCATTCCTCCGGCCAGGGATAACTCGTTGAAAACGTATACAGATTCTGTACCATCTGCGCAATCGGCGCATCGCTTTTTGCGGTTGCATAATTATCGGCAAAACGGATAAATGACTCCTCTGCCTCCTCATACCATCGCTCCAGCACTTCTGTCAGCACTTCCTCTGCCAGCAGTGACAGTTCTCCCGGATCTCCGACCCGAAATCCCGGCTCTAAATCTATGCATTGAAAATAGTTTTTGACCACATACAGACAAAAGCTGTCGATCGTCGTGATCTGCGCATGATGTACCAGCGTGTACTGCCGGTTCAGGTACACATTTCCCGGATCCTGTGCCATGCGCACTTCGATCGCCTTTGCTACACGCTCCCGCATCTCAGCGGCTGCCGCTTTCGTGAATGTCACAACGAGCAGCCGGTCAATATCAACCGGATGTTCCTCATCCAGCACCTTTTGTATGATACGCTCTACGAGCACAGCCGTCTTGCCGCTTCCGGCTGCTGCCGAGACCAGCAGGTTACAGCCACGCAGGTCAATGACCTGCTGCTGTTGCTCGGTCCATGTCACACCCATTACTATGCATCCTCCTTTTTCTGTTCCAGTGACTCCTGCATTTTATCAAAGATCTCATCCTCTGCACGTATGCGGTCCAGCCTTCGATAACCACAGCCATCCAGACGCTCATCAAATCCGCAGATACTGCGGTATGCACACCAGGTGCAGGCAGTCTTTCCCTTCAGTTCATAAGGCGCTGCCGCGATCTCACCGGAGAGCATACGCTTTCCGAGTTCTAAGATCGTCTGGTTCACATAGTCACTCATCACCCGGAACTGATCTGTATCATAGACTTTCGACGTTTTTGCCAGTTCCCCGCTCTTTGTCCTCGCTACCGGTATGACATCCGAACGATCCGTAAATTCCGTATCCATCGCGCCATATACATCCGGATCTGCATTCACGATACCATCCAGCCGCAGACGCTCAAAGACTCCCTGCCAGATCTGTTCCTCGTCGACGGCTCCCTCTGTCTGTATCACAGGCTCATCCACATGATAGTAAAAGATACCCGCCGGAAGAACTTCCCCGGTATGCGGACGTTTCCGCAATAATTCCATTGCCGCATTCAGATAGACGACCAACTGGAGCTGCAGGCCATGATACATGGACAGCAGCGAAAACTTCGTCTGCCCGGACTTGTAATCGATGATCTTCACATATGTGTCTGCCCCGTTATCCATCACATCCACACGGTCGATCCGGCCGCGCAGACGCATCCGTTCCTCTTCACTGAGCACAAATTCCGCAGCATCCAGCCGGTCTGCCATGCCAAATCCGACCTCATAGGCTGCCGGCATGAAACGCCCTTTTTGCACCTGTCTGGTCAGCGTGTCCACCGTCTGATGCAGCAGATGTTCGATACGTGTCACCAGATAACGGTTTTTCGCAGACGTATACAATGCATCATTGCGCGTCTGTGCCATCGCCTCCTGCATCGCCTGCTTGCCCAGTGCCTGCCGTACCTCCTGTGGCGCATTGAACCAGTCATAGTCACTGTCCGCCAATCCGCGTGCATAATGTTCCAAGGCACTGTGCACCAGATTACCGAAATCGACTGCCTCAAAGGTATGCTCCTCCCTCGGACGAAGCTGCAGGCCATAAGTCAGAAAATGCTCATAGGCACAAGCGGCAAACCGTTCCAGACGCGTGACGCTGTTTTCGAGCACAGCGCCATACAGCATATGACTCACATCCGCAGGCAGCGGTTCCTGCCCGTAATGATAAAAAGCACTGGATAGCAACCGTCCGAGCGGCTCCTGCCACTCCTCCTGTCTTCCGTACCAGGCAAATAAGGCACGCCACTGCGCGGATGCACTGCCGCCTTTTGCAGCCTCCAGTCCCTCCGTCAGCAGTCTGAACGCCGCTTTCGGTGCCTCGATCCGCGCGAGCAGATCCTCCGGCTCCTGCGTGCAATCTACAAGCGACAGCCCCGGAAACAATCGTAGCAGCATTCCGATCAGATAGGATCTGCGTCTGGATGCGCCGTCCGCGCCACGCCCCGCATAGGTCAGATACAGCCTCTGTGACGGCTTGGTCAGATTCAGGTACAGATAAAAGCGCTGGATAAATGCCCGCTCTCTTGCCGTCGGTGCCAGCTCATAATGCGCCTGTGCAAGTATCTGACGTTCCGGCTGGCTGAGGATCCCGCCCTCATTTGCAATACGCGGGATCACACCGTCATTGACACCGAGGAAAAACAGTATTTTGATATGATCAAGTCTCGTCCGTTCGATATCTCCGATCAGCACCTGATCCGAGCCCGGCGGTATCACTGCCACCTCCGCTCCTTCAAATCCGGCTTCAAGCACATCAATATACTCATCTAACGGCAGCACTTCCTCTCCAAGCAGTCCAACCAACTTGTCAAACAGTTCCATCAGAATCCGCCAGATCCGTCCATCCGGATCACTCTCCGCCAGCTTCCAGGTGACCATTGTCTCGTAGAGCGCCTGTGTACGCGCCCGCACATTCGCATGCACATCCGTCATGATATCCAGATACGGATCAAAGACCTCCATCAGCTTCTCCCGCAGTTGTTCAAGCTGCTGTAATTCATCCGCCGTCAGCCATTCCGGGCAATAGGTCCAGCGCTCCTGCCAGCGCTTCCGGTGATCCATTCCGCAGGCAAGCACATAATTTTCCAGCAGATCCGCCCATCTGCCCTCGATCGGCAGCAGACCCGACTTGACCACGCGCATCATGCTCTCATAAATATTTCCATGGGAGGCAGAGCGTTTTGCCAGTTCCAGCAGCCCCCGCACGCATTCCAATAACGGATGAAACAGGATCGGGCTCGTCTGATCCAGAAAATACGGAATCTCATATTCCGAAAAGACCTGTGCTGCATACGACGCATACAGCTCCACTTCACCGGACACGATCGCGATCTCCCGGTAACGCAGCCCTCCCCTCACGAGACGTTTGATCTCCTGCGCCGCATAACGCAGCTCATCGATCGGTTTTGCGAAGCCTGATAGATGCAGTTGTTCCTGATGCTCCATACTGCCCTCATATGGCTTCTGCCGCAGCCGGAACAAATTCTGCTCCAAATGATACAGAAGCGGTGCCTCTGTAAAACGACACCGCTCCCCTTCCTGACACACGATCGGTTCGCACACCTCAACCTGTGTACGTGCTGCGATATCCATCAGTGTGTGAATCGTTTTTCTGGACAGATAAAACAATTGCTCAACATCGCTTGCCGCAAAAAAATCCTCCCTCGCATCGATCGTAAGCGCCACATAGCAGTCGCGCACGACCGGAAATACAGCCTCTAAAAATGTCTGCTGCACCGGAGTAAATCCGGTAAATCCGTCAAATACAAGTATCGCATCATCAAACAACGCCGACTCCGGCACAAGCTCGGCAAGATACTCCACCACCTCTTCTGCCAGCAGGTAATCACCCTCGATCTCCTGCAAAAATGCCGTATAGAGGAGCCGGATATCAGAAAGCTTCGCCGCCAGAAGCGGCGAGATCCCCTCGTCGGATGCCATCTCACCCAGCATATCCGGTGTGATCCGGTACTGCGCCAGCTCGGTCAGAAACGACTTGATCTCATCAATATAGCCAATCCTGTGCAGACTGCCCTGCAGTACCTGCAGTCTGGGTTCGAGCTCTCCTGCCAGCTTTTGCAGGATCAGATTCTTACCCGTATCCTCGAGTACCTGCAGTGTATCCTTGCCCAGTTCTTCAAATACGCGGTATGCCAGCCGCTTGAAGCTGAGTACGTCCACATTCAGGATCGCATGATTTTTCTGTCGGCTCACAAATTCACGCTGTGTTGCCATCGTAAACTGCTCCGGCACGAGCACATAATAGATATATTCCGGATGTTTCCCGGCTTCCGATAAAATATGTTCATACAGCCGGTCTGATTTTCCGGCTCCCGAATTTCCCAAAATCAGATGTAACGACATAACTCTCTCCCTGTTATTCACTCCGAAGTGCATCGATCGGATTCAGACGTGCCGCACGTTTTGCAGGCATATAGCCGAACAGAATACCGATTCCCGCCGATACTCCGAACGCAATGCCAACCGCCTTGGTGGACGGTGCGCAGCTTAATCCGATGACATTACCGAGCACCGTAGTCGCCACTCCGCCGATCACGATACCGATACCGCCTCCGATCGTTGAGAGCACTGCTGCCTCGATCACGAACTGCTTCATAATATCCTTCTGCTTCGCGCCGAGTGATTTTCGGATACCGATCTCCCTCGTACGCTCACTCACGGACACTAACATGATATTCATGATACCGATACCTGCCACGAGCAGTGAAATACCCGCGATACCGATCAGAATATTCTCCATCACGCCGATCATGCTGCTCATGATATCGAGCAGGCTCGCCATATTAGTCACCATGTAGCAGTCCTTATCGCGGTAAAAATCGTACAGATAATCCTCCAGTTCCTGCTGTGCAACGGTAGAATTGTCCGGATCTGTCATCTTCAGCGTATATCCGGACGGATTGGCGCTGCCCGCCTGTCTGCTGATCAATGTATAGGGTGCATAGATCACATCATCCTGTGAATATTTGCTCGAATCGCCCTTCTCTTCGAGCAATCCGATCACCTCGTAACTGTCCGCGCCGATCTTGATCGTCTCGCCGACCGGATCTGCGCCGTCAAACAATTCATTACATATATATGTGCCGATCACACATACCTTGCTGCGTGAGAGCATATCCGCATAGGCGAGGAAGCGGCCGCTGCTCACCTTCAATGCTTTAATATCCGCGCTGCTCTCACTCACACCTGTGATCGTCTCGTTCTTCATCGATTTGCTGCCTTTACGCACCGATGTCGTCAGTGATGCACTCGGTGACAGCTCGCTGAACGCATCGCTGTGTGTGTCCACGAACTCATACATCTGTGTATCCGTCAACTGTTTGGAGCTCTTTCCCATCAGACTGACCGTGATCGTATCCGCTCCCATATCGGAAAAAGAATCCATCGTATACCCGATCATGCCGTCCATCAGTGAGATCATGGCTATGACCGCACCGACACCGATGATCATTCCGAGCATCGTGAGAAACGACCGCATTTTATTGCTGACGAGGCTGGAAAAAGCCATAAAAAATGCCTGTGATGTCTTCATTTTGCGTTTATTCTCTCCTTATATTCGTCTGCCGTTCCATCAAATACCACTTTACCGTCATGAATCTGGATCACACGTTTTGCTTCTACTGCAATGGAATTATCATGTGTGATGATAACGATCGTGTTTCCCTCTGCATTCAGATCCTTTAAAAAGTCCAGTACTTCCCGGCTCGTGCGGGAATCGAGTGCACCTGTCGGTTCATCCGCAAGTATCAGGGACGGATTTCCCGCCAGTGCACGTGCAATCGATACACGCTGCTGCTGTCCTCCGGAGAGCTGGTTCGGATATTTTCTCCATACATCCCCCAGTCCGACCTTCGCCAGCGATGCAACCGCGCGCTCGTGACGCTCCATATCTCCGACACCCGCATAGAGCAGGGGCAGTTCCACATTTTTAGCCAGATTCATCTTGGGCAGCAGATTGTACTGCTGAAAGATAAATCCGATCTGCTTATTGCGGATCACTGCGAGCTGATCGTCCGACATCGAACCGACATCGATCCCGTTGAGGTAATACTTTCCCTCGGTAGGTACATCCAGTGCACCGATGATATTCATGATCGTAGATTTACCGCTGCCGGACTTTCCGACGATCGCGACCATCTCTCCCCGATCAATTGAAAATGAGATACCGTCATTCGCGCGTACCTGTGTATCACCCATCTGATAAATCTTGTAAATGTCCTGCAGCTCGATCAGATGCGGATGTTCGTCATTTTGTCTGTTTTGTGCCATAGCCATCCTATTCCTCTCCGCTGCCGTCATCCTCTTCATAATATTCCATGCCGCCGCCCATCATAAACTGACTCATGTCCGTAATCTGTGTACGCGGCACATACACCTCATCTGTCTCACTCAGCCCGGATAAGATCTGAACCTCGGAATCATTGCTGATACCGACCGTGACTTCTACCTGATGGAATCCGTTCGGTACGCCATCGGCGATCTCTTCCTCGCTCGTCTGCTGATCCTGCGCATTTTTCACGTATACCATATTACCGCGCATCAGCGCATCCACCGGAATGCACAGCGCATTCTTTTCCTCCTCCAGAACGATCTTCGCAGATACATTCATGCCGGGCAGCAGGGAGCCTACCTCATCCATCTCTACTGTGACCGGATATTCCGTCACTCCTCCGTTTGTGATCGCCTCCAGACTGATATTGGTAATATGTCCGGTCATCTCTACCTCCGGCAGTGCATCCGCGGTAACGGTAACTTCCTGACCAACCTTGATCTTTAATACATCCAGTTCATCTACCTTCATACGGAATTTTACCTTTGACAGATCATAGATCACCGCCAGAGGATTCGCATAGGTCGCATTGATATTGTCGCCTTTCTTTGCATTTTTCGTGATCACCGTACCGGAGATCGGCGCAGTCACGCTGTAATCATCCAGCGACTTTTTGGCGCTGGAGAGCTGATTCTGGGCACTCTCCACATTGAGCTGTGAGCTCTTTACACTATCACCGACTGTCGCATCCTTCAATACCAGATAGGTAGCACCCTTCTTCAGATAACCGCCCTCTTTGATCTTCAGTGATTCGATCGTACCGCTGCCGTCAGCGATCAGTGTGCCCTCGGATTTTACGGAAAAAGTACCCGCCGTATTACAGTCCGTGTTGCCAATGCTCGCAGAACCACTCATACCGGCCGCTATTCCACCCGGGTTGACGACCTCGATCGTAACATAACGGACAACCATATTTCCGGACAATGTCGTTGTCGTCGGATCAATCGCAGTGACTGTACCACGGATCCGCTCATCCTCATCACCTACATAGACATTCGCGCGGTTGCCGATCCAACTGTTTTTGACATCCGCTGCATTGAACGGCACCTCCAGCGTCATTGTCGTGTTATCGTAGACATCTGCCACCTTGCTGCCTGCCGTGATCTTATCTCCTGCTGATACATACAGCTTTTTCACGTAGCCTTCCTGATCTGAGGTCAGCGACAGGTTATCCTTGGTCTGTTTTTTACTGTCTACGGCATCGTTGTAGCTTTGCTTTGCCTGCTCGACGCTCAATTCTGCTGATTTGATCGAATTCTCCACATTTTCCGTGGAAAACTGGTACAGCACCTGTCCTTTTTCCACGATATCGCCTTCCTCAAACGGCGCCTTTACGATCTCGCCCTGCACCATCGGTGTAATGGAATACTGGTCGTTCGGCTCGATCGTTCCTGTTCCGGTGAGTTCTACCTGCAGATCCTGCTTGATGGGTGTCTGCGACTGATAAGTTCCGTCTGTCATGCCATCTGCCCTTTTTGCAAGGATCTTCGGAACTACCACAAAGCCCACGATGATCAGTATAATAAGAAGGATCAGTCCTTTTTTATGTCTTTTCAAAAACTGTGATATTTTTTCTTTCATATTCTTCTTCCTGTCTGCTTATTTTGCCGTTGCTACGATCACACGCACTCTGCCGCCTGTCGTTCCGTCATAATAGGCGGTCAGATCATAATTAGTCAGACTCATGACCTTGGACAGCTCTGTTGCGTAATACGTTGATCCTTTTTTCAGATAGACGCCCACATCATCAGCCATGATATATGCCTGTCTGCCGTTTGAGACTTCCGTCTGCGTAATGGATGTCACGGTAATGCTGCCAAGCGTCTTGATACCTGTCACCGATCCGTCCGATGCAAATGCGAACTGTGCCGGTCCGACATAACCCTGCATACCGAAGACCTGTCCGTTGCTCGTCGCATAACCGCTCTGATCTCCGATCTGGTAGCTGTAATTGCCCATAAATGTCATCGTTGCGGCGCTTGCCACTTCACTCGCCGCTGTCAGGATACCGTATTTATAGTTATCCCCGGTTACTCCCCGTATGATGAGATCCGTGATCTCCTTATTCGCATTGACATGATAGTAGAGGATATTGCTTGCATTGATCGTAAGTCCTGCCAGACGATTGCGCTCGATCCTGCTGTAGCTTCCGTTATTATCATATTCTAAGATCCGGATGCTCTCGGAGAGCTGATAGCTCGAAAATCTGCTTGCATCCGCACTCACGATACCGTTCAGCCGGTCGATCGTCACTTTATTTACAACCGGTTTTCCATTGTCAAATGCGATCTCTACCGGTGTCCGCTCTGAGAATTTCGTCAGATCCTCGACTTCATACTCATGCGTTTCACCAAGTGTATCTAACATCGTAATATATTTTTTCACATTTGTATCATTTTTATCATCACTGACCTTCTCTGTCTTGGATAATACGATACCACCGATAAACGAATTCATCGTCTGTGCATCACCGATGCCTACCACTTTTCCATCTTTTCCAAGCAGCAGCGTGATATAATCGCCGACCGAATAGCTGCCCATCGCAGATACATCATATGCGATCTGCTGATCCGCCAAGGTGTAACTCGTACCCGCGACAGTCACTGCTGTCGGTGTGTAGCGATCCGGTGATACACCGTTCAATCGACCGGTCACACGATCCTGATATACAAAGATGCTGTTCAGTTTTTTTGAATAATAGAGCACATCATAGGTATGTATATTATCGGCCGTGCTCTTGGAGCCATCAATGTAGATCGTCGCACTGCCGGTCTTGACCGGAACCTGTTTGGTCCAGTCATCCTGTGCGATCACCGGTCCGTCCAGCTCATCGTAGACGAGTGGCAGATAGGCGATATCTCCGTTCGCATCCAGTGTATAGTTCAGTGAACGCGCATAGATTGTACCGCTCTTAGACTGGGTCACCTGCATATTGTAGAGCAGGCAGCTCATGTCCTTATATGTCATGGCTGCGGATGCTTTCTTTTTTATATTGGTGTTCAGCTTCTGCGACTTGTAAAATGACATCTTGGCGCTGCTTAAACTTCCCTGAAAATCACTGTCCTCATAGCCCAGCATCGCGAGCACCGCTGATACGGATTCCTGCAGCGTCACAGCCTGCTTCGGGCGGAATTTTCCCTTCAGGTTGCCCTTCATCCAGCCGTTCTCCACTGCGATGCGGATATACGGTGCATAGGCACTCGTCCGCTTCACATCGGAGTACATCGATGTCTTGACGGTCGTTCCGACCTTGTCCTTATACGGAGAAAGCTGCACCAGCATCTTGGCGAACTGCTGTCTGGTGACTTTTTTCTTTAGCCCTGCCGTCGTTGTCTGAGAGGGCTTTAATACACCCTGTGCGACCAGCACTCGCTGTGCCAGCGCCACATCATAGGTCGGATTGGTCTTCTCTGTTGTCGTCGCAGATGCTGACGCTGTTCCTGTCATATCCGCTGCCGATGCCGGTGCCACCGCTGTAAAGGTCAGTGCCGCACTCAGCAGTATGAGCGCGATACGGTCATATTTTGTTTTCATTCGATTCACCTCTGTAGTTCCTGTTTACTAGGTGATTGCAAAACCATTTTTAGATTGGGCTGTCTGGCTACGGTCACAGCAGTATCCCGATCAGATTGCTCCGGTTGCCCGGCGGTGTCTCGCTGTCTCTTCAGCCTTGGCTCAATGTGTCCTTCGCACACATAGCCTGCAGCTTTCAGTTATGACATGAGGTACGTTACCAAATCGCTCGCACCTCGCCGGACAAACGTCGCAACTGACGAGATCTACTGTGATCTCAGCCGCCAGCCCTGCGCTACATATGCTGCTTGCAGGAGCTGCATTTTGAGAAAATCTGTACTCACATGCCTCAATCTACACAACGAACAAATTTCGCAATCACCTGTTTTTCTGTTATTTATAGGTCTTCCCCGCTCGGCAAAAGCCTGAAAACTCTTCGCGTTTCCAGGCTCGCGGGCGCGTTCACATGTAAGAAAGAATCCTGCAAAGCAGGATTCTCCGCCTGCGGCGGGTCGCTCCAGCGACATTATTCCCCGCCGACGCAGGGCGATCCTGCCCGGAGGGCTTTTTGTAATAGGTAATTTCAACGAAATTTCCTATTACAAAAGAAAAAGATTGCATGATGCAAGCATCTGCAATCTTTTATTCCTACATGCTCACTTTTGCCTTCGCGGACATTATAGCATGCTACACATGTGATTTGTACGATTTTATGAAATTTTAAGGATTTGTAAATATTTTTTTATATTTGACCATTCCTCACTGCAGATCATACTGCCCAATGCGCTGATATCCTTCTGCCATATCGTAGACGATGATCTGATCTGCGCAGACCAGATACAGGCGGTCACCGATATACACGTTCCGGTAGTCGTATGAACTGCGGCTGTAGTCTTCCTTGTCCCAGATACACTCGCTGTTCACTTCCTGCAGCCTGTTTCCTGTCACGCGATAGATATGCTCTGATAAGATATTATTTTCTCCCTTATCGTCTGTCACAAATGCGACCACATTCTTTGTGCTGTCTGCCAGCAGTGCTTTGTAATCAGTCGTTGCGGGAGCATTGCAGGCATCTGTCAATACTGCTTTATCGCTCTCTGTGACCTTCGTCGGATCTGAAATATCATACAGCGACAGCTTGATGCCTACAAACTCATCGCCTCCGGCGCCATGCTCTTCTCCGACTCCGATTAGGTGCGTGTCATCCCAGAACTGCAGGTAATCTGAAAATCCCGGGATCTCCAGTTCTCCGATCAATGCCGGATGCGCCGGATCACTGAAATCGACTGTAAAGAGCGGATCCGTATTCCGATAGGTGACAAAATAACCGATATGATCTACAAATCGTGCCGCATAGACGATCTCTCCGTCTGCGATATGATCGATCTGACCCGTAATCTTCAGCCGGGCGTCTAATACATACAGCTGGTTTGTCTTATCATCGGTCGTCAGCACATACAGATAGCCGTCGCTGCTCTCATGCAGGGCAAACGTATCATTGATCTCACCCTTTACCGATTCCGCACAGTCAGCAACGATCTGACCATCCGTGATCCGGAATTTTGTGAGCGAGGTAACCACCTGATTCACCGTATCCGAATATTTTGATGTATATAAAATGACGCTGTCCTGTGTCACATACAGGGTCGAATATCCGCTAAAGATCAGTTTCTGATCGCATACCTGCTCCGGCTCACTGATATCAAACGATGCGATCAGCACGCCGCCCTGATCCTGCTGATCCGGCAGATAGATGCAGTCTGAGGGGATCGTCTGCCCCTGGACTTTGGGCAGCAGTTCCTTCACATCATCCTCACCCGGATAAGTACGTGTCTGCTGTACATTTTGTTTTGATGCATCTTCCCCTTCCAACGGAACAAGCCCGTATTCATATTCTGATCCAACCCACTTTGTGTACAGGCGATGCGTGTCTGCATAATAATCTGTAAACAGATATACCTTATCTCCGATCTTTCGTGAGGTGTGATAGGTGCCATCCTGCTCGAATGTACCTATCAGGCGTGCTCCCGCCGGACTGGTGATATCATAGGTCAGCACCTGCGTATGCATGCGCGGATTTGAAATATACGCGATATCCGCTATAGCCAGATCCTTCGGGTTGTCATCCGCAGTCTGCTCCGTCAGTTCCGTGTCCTCCACCTGAACGATCAATATCAGCCGTCCATCCGACACATACATTTCGCGGATCGCATCCAGATTGCCTGTGAGCTTTGGCGTGATACTGCCAAGCTGCCGGATCTGACCATCCGATGTATCGACGATCCGCACCTGTTTTTCGGTTGCGATATAGATATACTGTCCATCGGTTTTTACAATATCGCTCTCATCAACACCTTCCACCTGCAGATTGGTCGTTGAATAGTCTTTCTGTGCCATAGAATCTTCCGTATTCATAGATTGACTGCTGCCTGCCTGCTTTTGGACGTATCCCGACATCGATTCACTGTCTGCCATCACGCCGTCAGCCTCGGCTCCATCCTCCGCACCCTGGCCTGTCAGGATTCCGTTATCTTTAGTGATCTGTGACAGTGGAAACATGCGGCCGACCTCTGTATAGCTGTCTGCCTGATGATAGTCACCCAATTCGGTCGCTGAGATGAGCTCTGCCTGATCTGTGTTTTGTATCTGACCCCCTGATAACGGTTCGCTGTCTGATACCTGACTGATCGCTGCGCCGCTCGTACTCACACTACCCTGCGCGTGATCCTCCGGCAGACTCTGACGCTCTGCCAGCGTAAATGTGCCAAACGATACTGCCAGCACGACTGCTGCCGCTGCCACACGGCTGCCATAACCATGCCAGCGGAAGATGTGTCCGGTGCTGCGGCTCTTATGTCTGCTGCTGTCTGTCTGCTCCTTATTCTGCTGTGGCTGCGCGCTGAGGCGTTTTTCCATCTGCTCCGGTGACAGTTCCGGCGGGATCTCCACCTGCTGTGCCTCGCGCCACATTGCTTCCAATATACGATTCTCTTCCATATGCGGACCCTCCTTACACTCTTTCCAGCGCTTCACCCATGCGTTTCAGTGCCCGATGTTCCCTTGAACGCACGGTATTTTCATTCATATGTAACGCTTCTGCCAGTTCCCGCGTCCGGTAACCTGCAAACAGATGAAGTCCTATGATCAGGCGATCCGTATCATCCAGCTTCTGAAACTCTTCACGTACCTGCAGATGCTCGGCACTCGGCACGCCATCCGGCGCACGCAGTGTATCTGCGACCACATCAGTCAGTTCCGCCGGTCTGCGCGTATACTCGCGCATCTTTGCCTTGCATTTATTTGCCAGTATCGTAAAGATCCAGTGTTTGAACGAGCCTTCCTCCCGCAGCGATCCGATCGACGCCCACGCATCCATCACTGCATCGCTGACGGCATCCTTTGCGTCCTCCGCATGATGCAGCATATAATATGCAAACCGGTACATCTCCTGATATACGTCCCTGTACAGTTCTGTGAATGCCGACGCGTCTCCTGCCTGTGCCGCACGGATCATATTCTCTCGTTCCATAGCTATCCTCCGGATTTTGATAACTGTAGTGATTTCTCACCGTTTCAGATATCGTGCTTCATCTGTCTTACATATCATAAGTGTAAAAAAGAATCGGTTTTGTTGCAGGAAGTTTATTTTTTATAAAATTTGTTTCATATAGTCTCTCACCGCCAGCAGATCCGGCAGTATCACGTCCGCTAATGCACGTATCTCCTCTGTCGGCTGTTTGAGATCCGGCACCATGATCGCCGTGATCCCCGCAGCAGACAGTGCACGCACACCGTTGAAAGAATCCTCGATACCGACCGCGTGCTCCGGTGCCACACCAAGTACCTCACATGCCTTTAGAAAAATATCCGGTTCCGGCTTGCTGCGTGCCACCATATCTCCGCAGATCACGGCATCAAAATAGGACAGCAATCCACCGTCCCGCAGTTCCTGTGTAACAACATCCCTTCGCGTCGATGATGCCAGAGCGATCCTGATATTATGCATTTGCAAAAATTGTAGCAATTCCTCTACACCGGGTTTCTTCGGCAGTCGTCCCTCTCCGTAACGCTCATGAAACAATGCTGACATCTCCTGCTTGTACATATCATAAGGGAAATCGGCTCCGTAGTGTTCCTTCATGATCTCCTGCGTTTTCTCCCGCGTTGTGCCGAGCGCCTCGTAGCACGGTGTCTCAATATCTTCGATGCCGTATTTGTCTGCGATGACTTTCCAGCATTCAATGACCTTGATCTCTGAATCGAAGATCACGCCATCCATATCAAATAATACAGCCTGTATCTGTGTGCCTGTCATTCTGCTCTTATCCTCTCATATCATAATGTGACCGCATACGGACTGCGATACATCTTCTGTAGCTGCGTCGTGGCATTATACTGCTCCCCGATGCAGAACTCCTTTGACCACGTCATATAATACGCCCACGGTGTATGCGACTGCTCGACCACTTCGATATCCGGCATGTAACCCACCTCCGCCAGCGCAGCCACTTTCTGTCCGGATGTAACACGGATCAACTGTTCATACTGCTCGTGATAATCTGTTTTTTCATAAGAAGTCAGATAAATGTCTACTGACACAATATCCACGCAGTCATCCCCGGGATATGCGTCCTCAGCAGCGCAGTTCCATACCCACAGCAGATGATCCAGATGCAGTTCTTTCGTATAATAGTCGTACATGAGCCAGTATAATCTGCATGCGACCTGCGGTCCTTTCGCTCCCCACCAGAACCAGTCACCGTCCGATTCGTGGAACGGCCGCCAGAGTACCGGGATGTGTGCATCCTGAAACTTTCTCAGTTCCACAGCAATCACATCCATATCATGATAAAACGCTTCCCGCTCCGGTGTACCCTCGATCAGGATCTGCGCAGCATCAAAGTCCGTGTTCTTCGCATAAAAACTCTTATCATGTCCGCCAACCGGCGAAAACCAGTGAAACGAAAGTGTCACGATCCCGCCTGACTCCTGCGCCCATTTGAGAGCAGTCTCTACCGTTCCCCGATCCTCATACACCTCTGTCAGACACTCCTGCGTCGCATCATCATAATTGATATTCGGAGAATACGCGAGCAGTTCAAATCCCCGCAGCATCGGCTCCTTTCCTGTCATATTCCGGATATATGTGATCTCTTCCATCGGATTGGTCTGCGTATGCTGCCCGGTGATCAGCGCCTTCCCCGCTGTATCCGATAAGTAATTCAATAATTTTTTTGCCTCTGCTGTGGCATTCCGGTTTGCTGTTAACTGCATGTGTGTCCGCTCCCTTCTAATTCTTCCAGCAGGCAATCCTACTTACTCTACTACCATTTGTTGAACCAATCTTTCAAATTCATCCTCGCTATCTACAAACGTATATGGAGCATATTCGCCATATGCAGTAGGACGACTGATTGTTACTAATTGAATTCCATGTGATGCGGCCTGCTCATTCATCCTTCTTTTCATCTCTACTAAATGACTGCCATGTCTGGTTTTCAACGCATAACAGCCATGTACGTTTTTATTCTTTGCAATCAGATAACACATTTTGTAATGCCTCCTCAAACTCATTTTCATTGCGAATTTTTCCTGCATCATACATGCTACGCAAAGTGTTTCCCAACTTATTCGGATAAGATTTTTTATACAAATATTCATGCAGCCAATTATTTAACTGTCGATCATATAACGTATTAAATTGAATTTCAATCGGATAACATCTGCTATTTTTCTGAAAATACACATGCACTCCCCGATATCCGTCATCAAAAGATTTTCCATTAGACATATCAGCAATTCTGAATTGATCCCCACGCAAACACAAAACATCATCATAAGAATCACAAAATGCCCGGAATCCCAAAATATCATTAAAAACTTTTCGAGTCTGGGCATCCGGATAATAACGATCATACTTACTCAAAATGGACTCCATACTCTTAATTCTATAGTCTAACGCCAAATCCTCCAATAATTCCTGTTCGTCATACCATTCTACCATATGAAACAATTCTCTTACGAGTACATTTTTATTAAAATAATGCAGATTTTTCTTTATAGAAATCCCTAGAGTCGATTCATAAGAAAGCCGTTCAAGTATTCCAACCGAAAGACCATTTAATTCCAAAATGTTGTTGTTCATTCTCCACCACTTTCTTCAGGCAATCATGTCTTCTTTTTTCATAGTAAGATTATCATAGGCTAATCAGACATACAAGTTTATTAAATGCTATCATCTATCGCAGCTATGATCTCCTCCAATGAATCAGCCACAAGCACGCCGTCCGGTACTGCCAGATCTGTCCGCCTGCGATACAGACAGGTCTGCATGCCGTACATCTGTCCGCCCTTGATATCGGATGTCAGGGAATCACCGACCATCAGACATTCCTGTGGTCTAATCGGTTGTTCGCGTCCTGTGTTGAGTTCTGCAAATGCATAATCAAAAAACTGTTTTGACGGTTTGGATGCTCCGACCTTTTCCGAGATAAATATATAGTCAAACGCCTCTCTCATACCTGCGATCTCCAGACGGTGCAACTGCTGCTCATACGGTCCGTTGCTCGCCGCACACAGGATATAGTCACCCTTCAGCGCATCCAGCAGCTCATAGGCACCTTCCTCCGGTATCGCACTGTCATATAATGCACGCCGGAAATAGGTCTCAAACACCGGTCCGTCAAAATCTATGCCAAGCACTTCAAACACCTTGTTCCACCGGATCCTGCTCAACTGTGCAAAGGTAAGCGTGCCCTCCTCGATCTGCAGCCACAATGAATTATTCACCTGCGTAAATTTGTCATACATATACGGCTCGTACTTCTTTAACCCGAAATGTGCAAAGCCCTCTTCCATCGTCTGTTTCACATATTGCTCAAAGCTAAGCAGGGTATTATCAATATCTATAAAGATTACTTTTAATTTCATCATGATTCTCCCCAAATTTTTTCCTCTTAATAGTCCCAACATATTCTGTACGCTATCCCATATTAGCATTTCTACAACAGACTAACAAGTATCTGCCGTATTGTCAGAGGAAAATATATATCCGATGATTTTTATGCTATCATTGATGAGTGTGAAAATGCCTATCTTTATCATCACATCAATGTCATAAAAATTTTTGACATTTTGCAAATATCATGCTAATATAATCATATAAATGGGTGTTGCCGATAGACGGTTCATCCCATAACTGTATGTTACAAAAATAACCGCATGTTTGGGACAGGGCGGTTATTTTTTGTTGCAGATCTTAATAACAAGACCTACAAGCGCAATGATTAACATGCAAAACTGGAATAATCCATCATATGTTACCATAGCAACCCTCCTTTCTGATTGATTGGAGGGTTATCCCCTCCGTGGAGGGACAAACCGCCTACCGTGTATGACAACACCCATATATTAATTATAGCAGAATGTATGTTCGCATACAATAAAAACATTCCACCAGACAACAAACAGGTGCACCTATCTGTCATAGATAAGTGCACCTGTTTCATTGCTGATGCTTGATCTGTTATAACTCCAGCCTATACGATAAATTTACGATTCCGTATTATCTTTACTCGAATCCTCGACTGTAGCTTTCGGATTCTTTGTAAGCTTTGTCAGATCCAAGGTATAGGTTGTCTTTGCATACTTTGTTCCATTAGTTCCATCCCAATCAATGGTGATCTGATACTGATCTGATCCCTGATCTGAAAGATGAATAAGCAGACTAAAGATCTTGGCACCTTCCACCTGATCGAAGATGTCTGCACCGAACATCTTATTCCCGCATGCAACAACTACATCTTTTATGTCTGCATCTTCCGGTGCTGCAAATTGAAGCGCCAGATAATGACCGGACTGTTCCGCTTCAACAGCAGTGTTGAAGCCTTTAAAATCTTCAATATAATTTAACGCACCGGTGACATTGATTTTTGTCGCATCGTTACTGTCCGCCGTAAATACCGGACTACCATATGCGCTCACCTGTGACGGTACGCCGTCCCACTTTGCATCCACATATAGTTTATGCACCGCTTCTGTCATTGCTGTGATGTCAGCCACACTCATTTGAGAAGTTGCTGCTTCCACGCCCTCGCTGGCTGCACCTGCATTATGATTCTCATCTGCTTTCACGCGAGCAAAGAAGTAATAGGTGCTTCCTGCCTGCAAATTATCGAACATCACCGCTTCCTGCCAACCGTCAGCCGGAGTCTCCTTCGTTTTGGCACAGGCATATTCCACTGTCTTTCCATCTGCTGTGACAGCATTTAAAGTAATACTATTTTCTGTTATTTTGCTTATGTCTACCGTCGGTGCACTGCACGTCACATTCTCTGCCTTTGCAATGACCACATTTGCCGTCGGAAGCTGTACATTTTCCGGTACAACGACAGTCTCTCCCTCTGCTAATTTTGCAGTAAATTCATAGCTGCCGGCTGCCGCATCATCTTTATAAGTATCCGGTGCCGTCCATGTCACCTTTACGGTATGCTTGCCACCCTTTGAATCATATGCAGTTACTGTTTCCGGCAATTTCAGATCATCTTTGGCAGTTACTTTACCGTATGTGCCGCCGTTGATGTCAGAAACACTGTCAAAACGGCTGATCTGTACATCTGTATTTTCAAAACGGATCGTCAGCGGTACTACCGTTCCATCCTCGCCGTATTTCATGTAACGTGTGATTGCTCCACTATTCGCTAACTGATCTGCTTTTACCCATAAAATCACTTGATTATGGTCTGCGACCTGATCCTCGTAATCGGTTATCTTATTGCTGTCTGACAAGGTCTCCTTATTACTGCCAAAATACAACTGATCCTTAATATCTTTTCCGACATCAATCAGCAGCCCGATCCATTTTCCATTTCCTTGACTCTCATTAGATGATGCAAACGAATGAAGTGCATTCAAAGATCCGACAATCGTATAATCGTAACCGATGCCTTTGAGTGTCACCGCATTCTGATTCTCATTTGTTTCAGTTAAGGTACTATTCTTTTTATCGTCCTCATTATGAGTAAAGCCTTTTGCAACGCTTACCGTATATTTCAAGGCATCTGCCTGAAGTACAGTAACCTTTGCGGTAAGCTGTGGATTTACGCCTGTCCATGTCTCCGGTAATTGATAAGCACCACTGAACTTGTATGTACCGGCAGTCTCTGATTGATACTCCGTAGCTGCAGTCCAAGTCACAGCTACCTCTGCCACATTGATTTTATTCTCATCATAAATAGTGATCTTCTCCGGAAGCTGCTTAACTACTTCTGCTTCTGTAGTTCCATTCGCAACACTGATTGCCGGATCGATGTAAGAGTTGCTGTGATACTCTGCTTTAATGACCGGGAGCGGACTATGCGTGAAGGTCTCTTTCTTACCATTGATGGTCGCTACCGCAGTCACTGTAAGCACCTTTCCTGCATCTTCAGCCTTGATCGTATAGGTGTCACTTGTCGAAACAACAGTATCTCCCACTTTCCATTCATAATTAAATACTGCCGATTGATCCGCGTCTGTGGTTGCCGCTGCTTTTAATTTGATTCCGGCTTTTAACTGATCCAGTGCACCTTCTCCATCAACAGACACATCAAACTTCACTTTCTTGTCCTCTGTTGTACTGCCCCCGGATGATCCGCCTGAACTAGCTCCACCGGATGATGATCCACCAGAAGAAGAACCACCTCCTGTTGATCCGCCACCACCGGTTGTTGTAGAATCACCAGTTGAAGTCTTTCCTGCCTCAACAATCTCACTCTTTCCCGTTGAATCAGTGACCGTGACCTTATCTGCGGTCTTATTATCTACTATAGGCTTTACACCTTCTTTTTCAGCCTTTACAGTAGATCCTTCTGCACCTTTGTTAAGGTTGACAGATGCATTAGCATTCAGCTTGACATCTAATTTTACTGCGGATGTAATCGCTGCACCTTCTGCATTACAGGTGATCGCAACTGTCTCTGTAGTAGTACCTGCGACAGAAATGGATGCTTTTGTATCCACAGACACACTGGCAACCGCTCCGTCCACAGATAAAGCCACTTTTTTCGCATCACCTGCTAACGAAATATTTTTTATCTCTGCTCCTTTTTTGACTGTCACATTCACATCAGCCTTTACTTCCAGACTCTCTAGCTTTGTGCCCGCAGAAATCGTCAAATCTGCCGATTTATTTAATGTGATTTTGGCATCTTTTGATGCAATAATAGTTGCTCCTTCCGCATTATTTGTAATCACCGGCACATTTGTTGAACTTCCGCTTACCGTTACATTTGCCTGATTCTTTACATTGATCGCGTCTACGTCACCATTGGTCACGATATTGATCTTGCCGTTTTTTCCTGAAACTGTAATTTTGACGTCGTTTGCTTTCTTAGCTGCCACAAACTTTAATGTATTCTTATCCTTGATGATCACATTGTTGCCATTTCCTTTGTCAGTAAATGCCTTGCCATCGCGAATCTCAATCTTTTTAAAATCACCGGCATTATTAATTTTCGCCTTTGGTGCAGATATTATAAGCTTCTTTGTGCTATAGTCTTTGTCTTTGATCGTAAACGTCGTTCCTTTGGAGGTTTTAATGATAATGGATGTTACTTTCGGATTTTTCAAAGCCTCCTGTAACTGCTTCTGTGTCTTAATCATAACTGTCTTCGTCGCTGCCATTGATGTGGTCGGCGGTACTACCCCTCCGGTCAGCACTAAGGCTGTAACCATTAACCCAGCAAATAACTGCGTTACTTTTCTGTTTTTCATTTCCACTCTCCTTTCGACTATGTCGCTTTTAATATATTACATTTCTTTTTATATCATATTTAATCCGACATTTCAATAATAATAGCGGATTAAATGTGACAGAATAAACAAATCTATCAGTTAAAATGCAATAGAGGTGTATATCATGTACGAAGAAGAATTTGCTCAGCGTTTAACCGCATTAAGAAATAAAAAAGGCGTATCTGCCCGTGAAATGAGTCTTTCCATCGGACAAAACGCCGGTTATATTAATAATATTGAAAGTGGCAAAGCTCTTCCGTCTATGTCTGCTTTCTTTTTTATCTGCGAATTTTTAGGAATTACACCCAAGGAATTCTTTGATATTGACAGTTCGCGTCCCGAACTACTGCGCGAACTGAACATGAATCTCAAAAAATTAGACGACACACAATTACAGTGTATCGCCTCTATTGTATCTGATTTAGCCAAATAGTCTTTTATATTCATCTCATCACCACTGCCGCAAACGCTCAGCGATTCCCTCATAGCTGCCCTCAAAGACGATACCTTTCATGCCGATGCTCTGTGCGCCCTTCACATTTGCCGGAAGATCATCGATAAATACACACTCCTGTGGCTGCAGGTCATACGTCTCACACAGCAGCCTATAGATGTGCGGATCCGGCTTGATGAGCTTCACGCTCGAAGATACCATGATCCCGTCAAACAGGTCGGTATCAAAGTAGCGCGGAAAATACTCATAGAAGAGCTGGCAGGCATTCGACAGCACATACATATGATAGCCCGCCTTGACACATCCGTTCACAAAATCCACAGCTCCGGGAATCCGGTCCAGATCCTCCTGCCAGTGATCGACAACCGCACGGAGCGTCTCATGCATGGATTCCGGCAGCTTGTCCTTCACGAGTCCGTAGCGTTCATCATTGACGATCTCCCCACGGTCACCCATGATCCAGATATCACTGTGAAAGAGTTCCTCCATGATCCTTTGTTTTTCCTCTTCTGAACGGCACAGCCGATCCAGTGTCTTTTGCGGTGCAAAATCCAGAAGTACATTTCCCATATCCATTACAATATTTTTAATCATCTCGTCACCTTTTCTCTGTTTGTTGCTGTTCTTCCTGTACCCGGGACTTGAGGTTTTTATCTTTCTTCGCCCGTATTCCGGTAGAGATCCACAATACAGCCGTCAGTGCAGCCGCGATCAGGCTGATCAATGCGCCTTCCTTCAGATACGGATAGGTCATTGTGATCTTGGTCGTTCCCTTCGATACATAGACCAGATGATTCTTCTCCTCGATTGACTGATCGGCATGAAAATTATCATGGTATGAGATCGTTGTATTCACATCGTCCTCATCCGATTCAATCACGATCCGGTCAGAATCATACGTCACATGTAACGGTACGATCATGCGCTCCGGCAGATCTTCCGCATCCAGATCCAACGCATGCGACAGCAATGCGCCCACCTGCGCATCCTGCGTCAGCGCATAATGATATGTCAGGTTGAACCCGATAAAGATCAGATTCTCATTATGCTTTGTTCCATAAAAAGCGAGCGACTGATCCAGATCGAGTGCTGTCCCCCATACCTCATCAAGTCCGTTGATATAGACAGTCTTCCATTCCGCGTATCCGGACGGAAACAGATCCGGATGCAGGACACCGTCCACCGTGTCCAGTTCGGGATATCCGTTTTTAAACGTGATGCTATGGCTGTCTGTCCCCAGAAAACTCTGGATACCGGTCGCATTATCCACAGGTATGCCATCCGCAAGTATCACAACCTTCGTGCCGTTTTCCGTCAGCTTCAGGATCATGTCCTCGGCACTTTTTTTATCATCATAAGTAAATCCGGACAGATAGATCGTGTCGTACTGTGACAATTCCTCATAGGTATAATCATTCAGGTTCGTGGAGGACGTTTCCTCCACAGACGGGAATGCCATTGAGATCAGCGGTGCCGATGTTCCGATTCCGATCGCCTGATAGGTGCTGACCACACCAAAGCTCTCCGGTGTGTCCATATGATACAGCACATAATCCCCATTGCTGTCAACCCGATCATAACCTACCCGCGCTGCTGCTTCATCCATCTTTTGCAGATTCTCGGTCTGATTACCGATCGTACTGATCCGTATCAGGGCTGTGTCACTGCCCAATTCGACCATGCGGTCAAACAGATACAGATAATTCGTATTTTCAAAGGACTCGTTCAAACGTGAAATATTCATCGCTGTAGCCGCAGACTGCCATCCGGCTCCAAACGTTGCCATCACACCATCATTCTCCGGATCGGACACGCAGTATGCCGCCGTTGCCCCCAGCGTACTCAGATCTATGAGCGCCAGTCGCTGATCCGTGATCGCCTTTCCCTCTGCGATGAGCGTATCTTCTTCGAGCTGCGCCAGCCGCTGCTGCGGCATCACGCCATCCAGTGTACCGTATAATAGCTGCAGCGATGGAACGGTATCCAATACGAGCAGCAATAAGACAATGACCAGAAACGATTTTTTGAGCGTACCCCAGATGAGCAGACTGTACAACGCAAAGCACAGTGCGATCGAGATAAAACGCAGCATCCACAGATACTGGCTGCCCGGCAGCAATACGAGTACATCATACATCGTAGTCGTCGTACACAGGAATATCACAAATGCCGTCCAAAAGCCTGCCAGCGAACGTTTTTTTGCAAATAAAATACCAAAAATAACCAGTACAAACGCTGCCAGTCCAAAATAAAACACATCAAATCCCTGTGAGAGCCGTCGCAGCGGATCCAGCGAAGTCCATGCACTCTGGAAAAACTGACGCATAACCTGTGAGCTGTCTGTTGACGTGATACCTCCCTGCAGCGACGCATACAGCCAGATACCGGTCAGCAGGAATCCCAAAATGACCGCCAGCAGTACATGCAGGATCGACCGTACACTCTTCCGGTACAAAATGGCATATACCATAAGGAAGATCAGCATGGCGAGCGCGATCATACCTGCATAACCGGTATGACACATGGTCATGAACACAAAACAGAGTGTGAGCTTCGGCAGACTGCTCCAGCGCTTTTCCAGCAGATAATCATGCACATTTTCCACAAACAGCGGTAATACGACCATACACAGTGCACGCGGCAGATTGCCCTCCACAAAAATGGCGAGCAGGTTGTTGGGCATAAAAAACCACAGAACACCAAAAAAAGCGCCCAATACCGGTCTGTGATGCCGCCAGCCGATGACAAACCACGCGGCTGCCCCCAGGAAGAATACGATACCCAGAAAGATCAGATAGCCGCCAAAGCAATCGCCGCCTGCAAGCGCCTGACACATAGCCAGAAAATACACCGGCATCGGAGCCCAGTAACGCATGACCTCCACACCGTTGTACCACATCGGATCGAACAGTGGATACCAGTTGCCGCTTTTGATCGCCTGATACAGCACCGAGCCCTTGTAGATGTGGCACATCGTATCTGATCCGGACGGCCAGACACCGCTCTGCGATACGAAATACATGATCGCAAACGAGACTGCCGCATAGATTCCAAACACCAGAACACAGCCCATCACACTGCCTATTTTTTTCAAATATGCTCTCTTAGTCTTCATTTAGTACGCTCTCCAGCATCTCATCGATCACGCGATCCAGCGTCTTGTCCGTCTTTTGCCTGATGTCGGCCATGTACTGGTCATCCTTGCTGTAAGTGACCACATAGCTTCGCGTGGGTGTCTCACTACCCTCGATCCGCACCAGTTCACCATCTACATCACGCATGATCCGGCGCAGCCGCTCCCCGAAATACTCTACGATATTTTCCAGTGTCGGTATCACCACATCAAACGGCTCCAGATCATTGAGGATCCGGTCCTGATACTGTGCGAAAAAGCTCTGTGCAGCCTTCTCATATGCATTAAACTCCATGAAATCACTGCGTTCCACCACGATATCCAGCGTGATCTCCCAGGTATGCGGATGGATCTCGCCGCGTCTTCCGTTGATGATAATGCTGTGGCTCGCATTCAGATAAAATTTGAATCGATATTCACGTAATAACTTACTGTTGTTCATTGTCCAATACCTCTTTACACATACCGGCAAACACAGTTTCGAGATACTGCTCCGGTTTCTCTGTCAGATATTTCCTGCCCACGCAGTCAGCGCCAAGGGCTGCGATCTGCGTCTTCCGGTCTTCCTCTGTGGTCTGCTCTGCGCGTAAGTTTACCAGCAGCAGGTACTCATCATCGATGATCACACGCACAGTCTTCTCGTTAAATCTGATCTGAAGCTGTGCAAAAAACTGATCGCGCGCTTCTCCTGCCGGACATCGGATCAGCAACAGCTCTAACGGCCAGACATCCGGTTTTTCCTCCACACGCATGAGCAGGTTCATGAGTGCATCTGCCTCAAATGCATTATACTTTGTCTCGAACTGCCGGTCTTTTTTCGTCTTTTCCTGACTGATCTGTTCAACCTTGGCTACCATTTCCCGGTTTTCTTCATCACACACACGGTACTTTTTGTACCATTTCTCCGCAAGTACCACGAGCACCATGCCTCCGATGATGATAAACAACAGCATCAGGATCATTAACAGCACCAGACAGATCTTCGCGCTCATATAATCGTTCTGATCGAGGATGACTTCTTTTCCGGTCAGCAGGCACAGATGATAATTCTTGCCGTTATAAGAAAACAGCACACCCGATGCGACATATTCCCTGTCATTCATCTCAATGACCGCATGCGTGACCTTATTGACCTGCAGACTGCGGATAAATGCATCCGCGCTATCCGTTGAATAATAGGTCTGTGTCGAAAACCCCTTATAGCGGTTCGTCTCGAGCACATCCTTGACAAATACGATGTCATTCTGCTGTGACATCGTCCAGTAGTGATTGTTTGAACTGTCCAGCGTGCGCAGGATATCCTGTACGATCTCGGCATCCTCGCGGTTTCCCTTCAGGTTGATCTGGTCGAGCACGAGCTGGACATAACCGTCCTGCTGTGTCGCATACACGCTCAGAATGCCGTCCTCATATTTCTTCAGTTGTCCCCAGCCGAGCACTACCATGATCTCGGTAAAAATAAGTACGACTACTAATACCAGCCAGGCGTTGACTCTCTTTAATTCTTTTTGCTTTTTTGGTTTCGTCTGATTTGAATTCTTTTCCTGTTCCACGTCTAAATTTCCCCAAATTCCCGGTTCCTCTGAGTTGACAAAGCTTCTGACTGTTTCGATCCGGCTGCGCACTGCCGACAGATCCTGTGCGATCACACCGCGGAATGCACTCCGCTCCTCTGTCAGTGTCCGTGTCTTCCATGCACTGTTCGTATTGATACTGTTGATAATACCGGCAAACCGGATAAAAAACACGATCAGATTGAAAAACGGCAGTAACGGCACGACCCACCACTGTCTCCGGTAATAGCGCCTCTCTTCCGGAAAATCCCGCAGGAAACCGATCGTCGAAAAATAGTACATGTATCCGCAGATCGTATACAGCCCGAACAGCATCGCTGTCGCCAGCAATACCGTCTTTCCGGAATATCCAACAAAAGTCAGACAGAGCAGAGCCAGATACCAGATAATACGCGGGAATGCAAAGGTATGGTCATACATCAGCGTCTTGACAGACACATCCGTGAACATCTGATAGGAACGCATCTTTTTTCCGCCGAACATCTTTGCAACTTCCAGACTACCACGCTGCCAGCGCTGTCTCTGCGTATATAATTTATCCGCATTTTCAATCGGATCTACGAAAAAGATGGATTTCTCACTCATATAGATCCGCTCCCCCTGCAGATAACGCATCTGGAAGGTGATCTGCGTATCCTCTGCCAGTGTCTCCGTATTATATAGTCTGGATTTTAAGATCGCAGATTTACGGAACGCAGAAAAGGCACCCGACACTGTGTAGATCGAATTCAGGTCAGATGCATAATTTCGTCCCGCAAGAAAAGCCTGCGCATATTCCATAAATTCCATTTTCCGAAACAGACGGGAGAATCCCCACGGATACGCCTGTACCAGCTTCGGATCTGTCATGATCGCTCCCGTCATACAATTGATGGATGTATCATGCTCAAACTTATCGACCATATTGGTCAATGCCCGCTTTTCCAACACTCCGTCACTGTCAATATGGATAATATATTTTCCCTCACTGTTGTACAGTGCCAGATTGAGTGCTCTGGACTTGCCCTGCTCTGCATTGAGCCACTGCATGATCAGATCCGGATACTCTTTCTGACACTTTGTATACACGGCAAAACTGTTATCCGTACCCCGGTTATTGACCAGAAAGATACGGATCTGACTGTTCGGATACTCACAGTCGTTGATCGAACGGATACATGCCTCCAGCGTATCCTGTGAATTGTAGACCGGAACGATGATCGATATCTCCGGATAGATAATAGGTTTCGGTATTTCTTTTTGAAACAATAATCGCCTGAACAGAATGATCACGCTTCCCACTGACGGAATGATCTCCATGATCAGTGGAATGACGATCCATGCTGCCCAGAAGACAAATGAGTTTGTAAATCGCTCAATGATCTCCATAGCTGAACTTTCCTAATTTCATTCGTATAATCTGCGGCTTCGTAAACACATAAAAATACAATAATACAGACAGTGCATAGAACACGAGTCTGCCGATCAATGCGTGTGAAATATAGTACAGACCCAATCCGCCGAAATGGATCATCTCGCAGATCAGGATGATACGGAGTGCATTCGCCAGCATGATATACAAAACTCCGCATATCGCCACGATCACCCGCTCCGCCACCGTGTACACACGGAAAAATATGAGCAGTGCCAAAAATGCCATAATCTCTATGATGCCCGAACACTCAAAATCGATCTGCAAAGTGATCGCTCCGACATTCGACTCCACAAATAAGATCCCGTACTTAAAATACGGTACAAATGTCCCCGTGAGCTTGCCCACAAGACCTGCGATTGCCGCTACTGCCCGCGCCAGCGGTTCGGTCAGAACCGGACGGACAAAAACCATCATCAGTATAAATAACCCCATTGCCCCAAGCAGATAATGCCAGAACGGCAGTTTTGCACGGTCTGTCACGCGCAGCAGATACAGCCACACCAGCACGGCAATGATTGCAACTATATATTTCATGTATTAACCCTGTTTCTTTCTCCTGCGCTGTGCCAGATAAGCAGCGCCTGTCGTAGACAGACACAGGAAAATTCCCATGCCGGCACCGGTCGGTGTACCTGCGGTCGTGACCCACTCCTGCCCGATGCGTCCCCACTGACCGTGAAGTGTCTCGATATTGTCCGGCTCCATGCCAAACTTCGCTGCCAGAGTCGTCAGATCTATCTCAAACTCCATGTTATCCTCAGACTCAGAGATCGTCACATACATATGACCGTAAATATCATTGTGATATTTGTTGCCATACTCATTGCTCTCATCTGCTTCATCAAACTGTGACACATTCGTCGCCGTCTTCCAGCCCTGTGAATCAATCAGATAAAACTCATAGGTTCCCGGATCCAGCTCCAGTAACTGTGGATTGTAATTAATATTTCCGGCTGCATCCACTGCCACAAACTGCGGATAAAAATCTTTATCGCTATTGATACGGATCGTCACTGCCGATGTGAATTCTCCTCCGGCTTCCTCCAGATGCCGCTGCATCCGTGTCACGACATGCGCATACAGCTTGCCGTTTGCAGAATACAAGGCGGCTTCTCCATCCGGCTCACTCTCATGTGTACCCTGTGTCGCATACTGGATCAGCTTGTGCGGATAATTCTTCCAATCACCATATTGGCCATCACAGACCACACCGTTGAATTCCTTATCAGGATCCTCCGGTTCATCAGGATCGCCCGTTGTTCCCTGCAGGTTCGCAACATCCTTTACGGCCGGTTCACTCTGATAAATTCCAAACGAAATCGTATTTTTATAGTTCGGCAGCTCACTGGAAGGAATCGCTGCTTCCCACATATGCGGTGCCCCGAACCATTCCTTATTATTGACTGCCACCTGTGCGCCGTCAACACCGGCTACCTGCACTTCTTTGGTGAGCTGAATGAGCATCGTATATCCCAGATCCGTAGTGATTGCATACTGACCTGAATTATACGGTCCTGCATTGCACACAGAACCCCAGTCACCGGCGCCATCACCATTACCGGCTGCCATAAAATACAGATAGACATAATCGCCGTCCCATACCATAGCGACTTCATCTACGGTATCCCAGCCTTTATTCTCGTTCACGCTCGTCTTCGCAACCGCATCCCAGTCTGAGAAATCACCATCGATCGTGATACCCTGATAGCTTCCGACGACCTTCTGCTCTGCCTCATCCTGCTGAAGCTCTTCGATCTCATCCTCCGGCTGCTGTTCCTGCGGATTTTCCTCGTTTTCTTCTGTTTCTTCCGGTTCTGTCTCGTCCGCCGGCACAGTGTTTGTCTCATCTGCCCCCGGCTCCTTAGCATCATCCGACGCAGGCTCCCCCGGCTCACTCTCTGACGGCTGTACGGCATCTGCATTGTCCGCATCCGTCGTCGTATCCGGCTGTTGTGTCGTATCATTTACCGTATCTGCGGCTGCTGCATCATCTGACGCAGCCGTATCCGTCTGCGTGGTATCAGACGATTCCGCCGGTGCCGTCTGATCTGTCTCGGTAGCTCCCGCTACTCCGGAAAACGTCATTACACCCGTCAGACAAAGCGCCGTCAATGCCGCCACTCTGCGCTTCATACCGTTTTTTCTGTTTTTTTCATTTTTTTGATTCTGCATCCGATTCGTCCCCCTGCGATCCGGCTGCTAAAATATCAGCCGCCTCTGAATCTGAAAACTTATAAAAAATAACATCAAGTCCACAATGATCTTGATTCCTATCGTACTAATAGGAATCAACTGTGCAAATGCAGTCACCAGTCCCGCACTCGCCAGCATCTGAACGACGCATAACAATGCATAACGCCACGCGCTGCCCGCCATACGCCGTTTACTTTTAAATACTACCTTATGATTGATCAGGTAATTAACGATCGCTGACAAGATCCGCGCCGACACGGTCGCGACCGTGATCGTCATCACACCGAACGCCAGCGGTGCGATCCATTTTGAGATCAATGTAAACCCTGCAATGTCCACAACAAATCCTATGAGCGAAGCCATACAGAATTTGAGCAGCAATGCATAGATCTGTATCGAATCCCCAAACGGCCGGAAATGCGAAGCCCGGTTCTGCTCCAGATACACCGTTTTGATCGTTATCTCATATATCGGCACATCCAGTGTTTTTGTGAATAGCAGCATATTTGTCTCGTACTCAAAACGTTCTCCCGACACAGCTAACAAGTCCCGCATGAATCCCGCCGGGATACCGCGCAGCCCCGTCTGCGTATCCGTCACAGAGACACCACAGCATATTTTCATAAAAAAACGTGTAAACCGGTTGCCGCAGGAACTCTTCCACGGCACCTGCGCAGCCGAGAAATCACGGCACCCGAGGATCAGAGCCTCCGGCCGCTCCCGCAGCGCATCCCTGCAGCGGATGATATCCTCCGGCAGATGCTGTCCGTCCGCATCCGCGGTAACGACTCCCTCCAGATCCTGCCAGCGCACCAGACACTCATTGAATCCGGTCTTTAGCGCCCTGCCTTTTCCGAGGTTTCTCGCGTGATGGACAACGACCGCGCCCATCCGCTGTGCCTGCTCAAATATATGTACTGCTTCTGCTGTTGTACTTCCGTCATCTACGAGCAGTACCGGATCCGTCCACTGCCCTTCCAATGCGTGCAGCAGATCCAGCAACTGCGCTCCCGGCTCCAGCGCCGGTATCAATAATGCGATCATATGTGTTTACCTGATTGATGTAATTTATATATTATACTCTATTTTCCGTCTGTTTTCAACGCTTCGTGCTGTTTTCCCGGCAGTTTTCATTGCAGCTGAGCACCGCGCCGTTACTCTCCATCACACTGCGGTACCAGTAAGCAGAATCCTTCGGTATCCGCTGCTGTGTCTCATAATCGACATAGACGATGCCAAAGCGGTCATTATAGCCTTTTGCCCACTCAAAATTGTCCATAAACGACCACTGGAAATATCCGCGCACGTCCGCGCCATCCTCGATCGCATGCTGCATCGCGCCGATATAGCTGTCCAGATACGTGATCCGGTTCGGGTCATGCACTTTCCCGTCCACGCTCACCATATCATGACAGGCCGCGCCGTTTTCAGTGATGTAGAGGGGATACGGATATCTATCCGTCAAAAAGCGCAATCCGTAATAAAAAGCCTCCGGTGTCACCGGCCATCCGTTCGCAAGCCTCGCATATCCCTGTTTGCGCGGTACGATCTGCGGCTCACCGTTCTCATCCGCGCGCACCGGATACCCGCTGTAGATATTCTGCCCCATAAAATCGATCGGCTGATGGATCAGTTCCAGATCTTCCGGCTTGATCTGTGGCAGATATTGCGCGAATTTCTCCAGTCCATCCTCCGGATAGTGTCCTAAAAATACCGGATCGGAAAACCAAGTCACATTCCATGCCCAGTTCTTGATATCATTAGAAAAGCCAAAATATGCTTTTTTTGCCGCCTCCAGATCTTCCGGTGAATCCGTCACCGGATACGGCACACTGCCGGTCGGGGCAAATCCGATCTTGATCGGGCGCCTGGCATGTGCCCGCAGTTCCTTTACCGCCTGTCCGTGTGCCATCAACAGATGATGTGCCGCCAGAAATGTCTCACTGACACTCAGACACACGCCCGGCGCATGCATCCCGCTCAGATGACCGAAACCGATACAGCACTGCGGCTCATTGATCGTGATAAAATATTCGCACAGATCCGAGAAACGCTCTGCCACCAGCGCCGCATAGTCGCCGAACCACTGCACCACATCCGGATTCATCCAGCCGCCGCGCTGATACAGCTTTTCCGGGAATTCCCAGTGAAACAGTGTGATATACGGCGTGATCCCGTTTTCTTTCATGCACAGGATCATATCCCGGTACATCTCAATTGCGTTCTCATTGACTCTGCCCGTTCCTTCAGGCAGGATGCGTGCCCAGTTCAATGAAAACCGGTAATGTCTGATCCCCAGCTCCTTCATCAGCGCAAAATCCTCGCGATACCGGTGCATGTGGTCACACGCTACATCCGCGGTGTGTCCGTCAAAGATCTTACCGTTTTTTACAAATGTGTCCCATACACATTCTCCCGCTCCGTCTGCGGGATCTTTTCCTTCTATCTGATAGGCGCTCGTTGCCACGCCCCATACAAAATCCTGTGGAAACATTTTTTACTCCTTATGTACTCTCTATTCTCTTAGGTTTAGGTGATTGCAAAACTATTTTTGTCATGATATTGGGCATGCGGGCACGTATTTCGTGAAAAATGCAGCTCCCGCAGGCAGTCTGTTTTGCTTTCGTTGCACGAATCATTCCACTGAGTCTCCGCAAAACGAAATTGTGTCAGCAATGGCTTCCACAATTTGGAGTCTCAGTTCCATCGTGCAAAGGCAGCAAAATCAGACAATGCCCTGCTCGCGCTGCTAATGTCTGATGAACTGCGTTTGTGCTCGCATGCCCAATCTACAACACAATGAATAAGTTTCGCAGCCAGTATGTAGCGCAGGACAACCGGAGCAATCTGATTGGGATACTGCTGTGACCGTAGCCAAGCAGCCTTGTTTAATAATAGTTTCGCAATCACCTGTCTATATTCTCTTGCCATCGACTTATACGCAAAAGTATACGTTCCAAAAACGTCCGGCGCAAGTCCAATTTCTTCCATTTTTGTATAATTCACGCAATCTTCATAACTGATCCCTATTTTACGGTCTCTCTCTTCATATAGATCATATATACGATAAAGATCGCCACACCTGTAAAGATCCATGAAGCAACATACACATTCATCAGCATCTCATAGGTAGGCACGATGCGGAAGACCGTGACCATCCAGATCAGACGGAACACCACTGTTCCGAGAACCGTAATGATAGAAGGCGCCAGTGATTTTCCCATTCCACGAAGTGCCGCACTCTCCACCTCGTATGTCGCCGTCAGACCTTCGAGTGAACACACATGGTGCATACGGCTGATGCCGAAAGCAGCGACCGCACTGCTCGTCGTATAGATGCCGACAAAAAAATCATCCCAGATCATAAAGATCACACTGAGTATCTCCGTAAACACGATGCCAAAGAGCATGCACTGCCAGAAGACCTTTTTGCAGCGATCCAGCTTCCTCGCCCCATAATTCTGACTCGTAAAAGTAACTGCTGCCTGCGCAAATGCCGCCGCGATATCATAGGTAAAATATTCAAAATTGAGTGCCAGTGACGATCCGGCGATCGCATTCTCTCCAAAGGAATTGATCCCGCTCTGGATAAACACATTGGATACGGAAAAGATCGCACCCTGAATGCCCGCCGGGATGCCGATGAGCAATACATTTTTCAGATCCTCCCATCGGATCCGCAGACTGCCAAAGCGAAGCTGAAACTCATCCTCTCTGCGATACAGATGTATCACGACAAGCGCCGCACTGAGCACATTGGAAATAACGGTCGCGATACCGACACCTGCCACTCCGAGTTCAAAACAGATGACGAGTATCAGATTCAGGATCACATTGACGATCCCCGATAACAGCAGGTAATACATCGGCCGTCTCGAATCCCCATAGCTTCGGAGTATCGCAGATCCAAAATTATAGATGAGCATAAACGGAATACTGAGAAAATAGATCCGTATGTATAACAACGCCATATCCAATACGCTTCCCGGTGTCCCCGACGCCTCCAGTATGATCCGCGCCGACAACATTCCAGACAGCATGAGCACCATTCCGAGCGCAATGCCAAACGCCAGGATCGTATGGATCATACTGCCTATCTTTTCACGTTTTTTCTGCCCGATCAGATTGGCTACGACCGCGTTCGGTCCGACTGACAGCCCTACGATCAGATTCACAAAAATACCGACCAGCGCCACACAACTTCCGACGGCAGCCAGTGCCTGATCTCCCGCAAACCTTCCGACGACCGCCACATCTGCTGAGTTAAACAACTGCTGTAAAATACTGCTGCACGCTAACGGAATCGCAAACAGGATCAGCTTTCCCGCGATCCCTCCGTTTAGCATATCCATCTCTTTTGTCTGTTTCATATGATTTTTTTCCACTTTATCTTGATCCACCTTTGTACTTCTTTTGCAGAATTCAGTATAATCACTTCTTATTAAAATGTCCAGACTTATTCTGATCTTCCATTTGTGAAACATGCATAAAAATATATGTCATTTTTTGTTAAATATGGTCATTTCGTTTCTTGATTTTTTCTTTTTCAAGTGATAAAACTACTTGTATCAAATAAATGAACCGCAAAAAGCAACGAATGGGATACGTTGGTGCAGACAAGACATCTCACAGAGAGCCGTCATCCGGTGAAAGACGGCAGATGTTCCTACCCGACATCACCCACGAGCCTCACGCTGAATCCAGTAGGCGCCGACGTCTGCTCCACGTTATCAGAGCAACTGTTAGTAGACAGTATTGAGTGGCTGTGTATCTGCACAGCAACACAGAGTGGTACCGCGGAATATTCCGTCTCTGTAGTTCGATCGAACTGCAGGGGCGTTTTTTTATATATACATATATACAAACTTTTAGAAAAGAGGCTAGATTATGAATGGAATCTTAATGATGATCATCGGTCTGGTAGTATTAGGAGGCGCTTATCTCCTCTACGGACGATATCTTCAGAACAAATGGGGAATTGACCCGAACGCAAAAACACCCGCCTATGAATTGGAAGACGGTGTAGACTATGTACCCGCAGACACCAATGTCGTATTCGGACATCAGTTTGCATCCATCGCAGGTGCAGGCCCGATCAACGGACCGATTCAGGCTGCGATCTTCGGATGGCTGCCCGTATTATTATGGGTACTGATCGGTGGCGTATTCTTCGGTGCGGTACAGGATTTCGCATCTATGTACGCATCTGTAAAAAATAAAGGACGTACCATCGGCTACATTATCGAAGAGTATATCGGCAAGATCGGCAAGAAGCTGTTCTCCGCTTTCTGCTGGCTCTTCTGTATCCTCGTCGTAGCTGCTTTCGCAGATGTCGTAGCAGGAACCTTCAACGGCTTTAATGTCGATGCTGCCACAAATACAGTGACCAAGGTCGCTGCAAACGGCGCTGTCGCTACTACTTCCCTCTTATTCATTCTGGAAGCTGTAGCACTTGGATTTATCTTAAAATATGCAAAATTAAACAAATGGGTCAACACCGGTATCGCTATCGCAATGCTCGTAGCAGCCGTAGCCATCGGTCTGAACTGCCCGATCTATCTGAGCAGAACTACCTGGCATGTGATCATCTTTATCTATATCCTGATCGCCTGTGTCACTCCGGTATGGGCACTGTTACAGCCGCGTGATTACCTGAACAGCTACCTGCTGATCTTCATGATCATCGGCGCTGTCGTTGGTATCTTCGTATCCAACCCGACCTGTAACCTAGCTGCTTTCAACGGTTTTGAGGTAGACGGACAGTACCTGTTCCCGATCTTATTCGTAACAATCGCCTGCGGTGCCGTATCCGGATTCCACTCACTGGTATCTTCAGGAACCGCTTCCAAGCAGATCAAAAACGAGAAAAGCATGCTGCCCGTATCCTACGGTGCAATGTTGATGGAGAGTATGCTCGCTGTCATCGCCCTGATCGCTGTTGCTTCCTTCGCTGATGGTGAAGCTGCTGCACAGGGTCTGACCACACAGCCGCAGATCTTCGCAGGTGCGATCGCGAATTTCTTAACCGCAATCGGTCTGCCGTATCAGCTCGTATTTACACTGATCAACTTAGCAGTATCCGCATTTGCGCTGACCTCCTTAGACTCTGTCGCACGTATCGGTCGTCTGTCCTTCCAGGAGCTCTTCCTCGACGGAGACACGGATGAAGCACACATGAGCCCGGTCACAAAGGTACTGACCAACAAGTATTTTGCTACCATCCTGACACTGGTACTCGCATTCCTGTTGGCAAAAGTCGGCTATGCTGAGATCTGGCCGCTGTTTGGATCAGCAAACCAGTTGTTATCTGTACTGGCATTGGTTGCATGTGCTGTATTCTTAAAGAAAACACATCGTCAGGGCGCTATGCTGTGGATCCCGATGTTCTTCATGATGGCAGTCACATTTACCGCACTGACCATGACGATCGTTAAACTGGTCTCTGCACTGACTACCACAGGACTTGACCTCGGAAACACCTTACAGCTCATCTTCGCAGTATTACTGCTGCTCCTTGGTATCATCGTAGCGATCCAAGGTGTCAAGAAGCTGTTTGAGAAACCAGACAGCAAACAGGCTGCATAATAAATGCAAATTGTTCACATAACGCAAAAATCCCAGACTGTAACCGGTCTGGGATTTTTTTGCTATCATGTGAGAGCAAAGTCTTTGTGATTCAATAAAGACTTTGCGCCTTAGGTTATGTATTGGTTAATTAATTGCTGATTCTAGTTATTTGTTTCTTTTGGATCGTGCGTTTCAATATATTCTATGATGTCAAGGATTTCGTCACTGCTCATACCTTTTTCTTTTAACTTTCGAATAAGATTTACAACTTCTTTGCCTGTCATGTATTCACTCACTTTCCATCACCGCCTTTCGTTGGTGACATTATATCATAGTGCAAAGTCTTTATTCAATTATCAATGTAGCAAACTTGCACTCTGCAATAAAAGGGATTTCATCTGTCCGAATGGACAAATATAGAATAAAATCTTTTCGATTCATCCAAATTTTTAGGGTAAAAGAAAACGTAAAACAGCTACCGCTATTGTATAGCGATAACTGTTTTACTATAACATACCTATTTCAGTTCGTCAAATTCGTTTTGACCGTATGAGTTTATACTTCTGTTGATGTATTAGGCGCATTGACAGTGAGAATTATATATTTCTTATCTATTTGCATTCCATTCTCCATCACATATACATGGATCTCATATGTTCCGGCTTCCAACGATGTACTATTAGGATCTAGAGCATAAAAATTATTTCCGCTTAAACTTTCATCACCTTTATTATATTTATACTCAAATGTCGGATTGTCAATATTGCTAGGTGAAATAGTCACAACGTCAGACAATTTGACTGCGGAAGCAGTTACTGTAACATAATTCCATGTGAGTTTCTCTCCATCACCATTTTCATGTTCTTTAACATCAAGCGTTGCCTTATCTCCTACAGCCGCCACTGTTACTTCTATCTTTGCAGTTGTAATCACAATCGTATGATCACTCTCTCGGCTGACGTTCACAGAACAATTAGCTATTGCAGCCTTTAATTCATCAGCAGATAATGCCGTATTATCTACTGTAATTCCGGTAATCTTGTATCCGGAATCGACCACAAAGCTAACCGGTTCGGTATGTCCTGCGAAGTAGCCTAAGTATCCAATAAGTGTCTCTGTAAGTCCGTCGCGATTTCCCAGATTCTGCTCAAGATTCTCATCCGACTTCCATGCACCATAATAAAATCTGACATTGTCACCGGATGCCTCTACTTTACAGGCTCTCCATTTGCCGATATAGTAATACGTTGCGTCACCGGTACATGTGATCTGCTCACCTGCATTTACTTCAGCAGTGGTTGCATTTGAAACGGTAGACCATCCTACGAATGTCTCGGACTCTGTATCTTTTCCTGCCGGCATTGTGACTTTCTCACCATACTTTGCTTTGATTGACTCCACATCCGAATCCGGGAAAGAAATCATATAAGTCTTCGCCTCAAATTTTGCATATAATGTAATTTCTTCTGCATTATATGTAATCTCATCAACAACGGCACCATCCGCACTCGCAGCCCAGCCTTTGAAGTCATAACCAGTCTTCGACGGAGCAGTCGGCTGTACAGTTGCTAACGCAGCACCGGATACCACGCTTTTGGTCGCCAATGTCGTGCTATCATCGACAAAGGTCAGTTTTACCATTGTCTGATCTGCAGGTGCAGCTTCTACCGTTACGGTACACGTTGCTTTGGCATTCCCGCTTGTACAAGTAATCGTTGCTGTACCAGCTTTCACGGCCGTAACCATGCCCTCTGCTACAGTTGCTATATCCTCGGCAGAAGAAGTCCAGGTCACAGATCCCAGCTTTGCAGCAGACGGTACTGCTGATGCAGACAGCTTGAATGAATCACCTGCATACATCGTAGCCGTTGTCTGCGATAATGCGATACCGGTCAATGTGGCTTCTGTAACAGTAATCTGACAGCTTGCCTTGTAACCACCCTCATCTGTCGTCACAGTGACGGTACAGCTACCCGCTTTCTTACCGGTGACATTACCATTCCAATCTACCGATGCAACAGATCCCTTATCTACTGACCAATAAATCATTTTGGTGGTTGTATTTGCTGGAATGTACTCGGGAATCAGCTTTACTGTCTTGCCTACCTCTACTTGTTCCGTCTTTTTTAACTTGATTCCGGTAATTGGAATAACCGATACAGATGAGGATCCTGAACTGGATGATCCACCGCCACCACCGACTGTAGTCTCCGGCTTCTTCTCCGGCTCTTTGTTGTCTTCCTTGGTTGTCTCCTTGGTTCCTTCGTCATTGCTGATTGCAGTAGATCATGCGGCAATATTGCTCTCATTTCCCTTTGCATCCTTGATCGCAATCTTATCAGCAGAACTGTTGCTGACTTTGGTTTCTACACCGTCAGCCTTTGCGACAGCACTTCCTTCTGCACCTTTTTCAATCGTGATCTGTGCATTCGCATTGACATTGACATCCGTCTTGACGGCGGTCGATACAGAAGCATCCGCTGCATTGACATTTAATTCTACTTTTTTATCGGTCGTACCGGTCAAAGCGACCTCTGCTTTGCTGTTGACGTCTACTTTAGTGACCTCTCCATGTGCCTCGATCGCAACACTGGCATCTTTTCCGGTCACAACCACTTTGCCGACAACTGCGCCCTTTGCCACCTCGATATTGGCATCTGTCTTGACAGTCATTTTCGCGACAGTGGTTCCTTCTGCGATCTTGACATCAGCCGGTTTGGTCAGTGTCATTTTTGCTGATTCAACCTTGACATCTACTGCAGATCCCTTTGCGTTATTGACAATTGTCACGGTCTTGTCTGTGTTACCCTTGACAGTAATATCTGCTTTTTTATCTACAGTCAATTTCTTCAGTTCTCCGTTGACCTTTAAGCTGATATCCGCATTTTTTGCAGCCGCCTTTACAGACACATTCTCCGCTTTTGCTGCTACTGTCAGTGATACTTTTTTGTCTGTTACGATGATGCTGTTTCCTTTTTCTGATTTTTCAGTAAAAGCCTTTGCATCTTTGATCGTGATTCCCGCCAGCTTTGCATTGTTTGTAATCTTTGCATTTGGCGCATCCACGATCAGCTTTGCCTTGGAATCAGAATCCGGCAGCTTCAGTGTGATGTTTTGAGATGTCTTGATGACGATCGACTTCACACCTTTTTTCGCCAACGCTGCATTCAACTCCGCCTGCGTTGTGACTGTGATCGTTGTCTGTTTTTTTGCCGCCTGCGCCTGTGTCACTGGTACAGATGTAAACACCATCGCAGCGGCAAGAAAACCAGTCAACAATCGTTTCATGTTTGTTGCCCTCATTACATTCTCCTCTTTTCTTGGATTTGTCATAGTTTCCCTATGCCTTTTCATTATATCTCCATAGATATAACACGTCAACTCTATTGATATTATTTTTATTTCACTCATTTGCTATCGTTGTGGTGTACCATTTTTATCTGATACACATACTCAGGTTATAAATTCGGGAGGTGTATTCCTATATGATAGACGTTGGAAAACGGATCACAGAACTTCGGGAAATCAAAGGTTACAGTACAAATAAACTTGCCAATTTGTCCGGTATCTCACAAAGTTATCTGCGTGATGTCGAACTCGGAAATAAAAATATATCGGTTGAATTTTTAAGCTATGTCTGCGAAAGCCTCGACATCTCATTGGCTGATTTTTTCAGTGATTCTACCTATTCGGACGATTTTACAAAAACAATTTTTTCTCTAAACGAAAATCAAAGACAGGCTCTGCTCCAATTTATTCAGTCCATGAAATAAATTGCGCAGAAACGAGCTACGCTTCACAAATCCCGCCCTAATGAAAAATGCTCAGGCCATAGAAGGTCTGAGCGTTTTTTGCTAACATTTTTCTTTATTCCCGCACACGTTTCAGATAAATCCTGCACAGGAACAGGCAGACAATAAAGGTGACCACAAATGCCATCGGCTGTGCTTCCTGCACGCCCTTTAATCCACGCACGTGCTCTAAGATCTGCAGCATCGGAATGAATACCAGTCCACTTCTCAGACAGGAGCCAAGACTTGCCAGCAGTTTTTCACCGATACTCTGGAATCCCATCTCCACCATCATAGTGAGCGGTACAAATAACTGTCCGATACACATCAGGTGCAATGCCCTGATACCGATCGCGATCACCTGCGGATCGTCACGCAGCTGTCGCACTACCGGTCCGGCAAATATAAAAATAGGAACTGAAATGACAACTAATACGATCTCCGCTCCCGCAAATGCCGCCCAGAATGCCTTGCGCACCCGGTTTTTTCTCCCCGCGCCGTAGTTGAAACTGCTGATCGGCTGAAATCCCTGCCCGATTCCGATCGCAACTGCCATCGGGAAAAAGCTGATCCGCGATACGATACTCATCGCTGCGACTGCTTCATCACCATAAATGCCGGATGCCTTATTGAGCAGCATCGCAGCCACACTGTTTAGCGTCTGCCTCAACAGACTGGGAAAACCGGTCGCCATGATGTTCCATGCGGTCTGTACATCACGTGAGACACATTTTACGGAAATGTGTGTCTGCGTCTTTCCGCGCAGGAACATGCCAAGCAAAATGACGAAACTGATCACCTGCGATACAGCCGTCGCTATACCGGCTCCTGCGATCCCCAGCTTACAACCAAATATCAACAGCATATCACCCGCGATATTAATGACCGCGCCTGCCATCATACCGACGGTTCCCAGTTTGGCTTTTCCCTCATAGCGCAACAGATTATTCATTGTGAGACTGGAAGTAAAAAACGGTGCCGCCAGCACAATAAAGAAAATGTAAGTTCCCGCATAGGGTATGATCGTCTCCGTACTTCCGAGCAGATACAATAACGGCTTTAAAAAGAGCAGACTGCATATCGCTATGATCAGCCCCAACGAAAATGACAGGAAAAATCCGGTCGAACTGTACTTTGACGCCTCCGCCAGATTCTTCTCTCCCAGCTTTCTTGACATAATGCTGCCGGCGCCCTGTCCGCACATAAATGCGATTGCCTGCAAGATCGCCATATAACTGAATACAATACCGGTTGCACCGCTCTGGCTCGTGCCTAATGTACCCACAAATGCCGTATCTACCAGATTGTAGATATTCGTTACCATCATGCTGATAATCGTCGGCACTGACAGTGTAAACAGCAGTGTCCCTACCGGTTGCGTCGTCATGCGTTCAAATTGTTTTTGCTGTAATTCTTTTTCATTCTCTATCATGTCGTCTTCACTTCCCATCAAAAAATGAGACGCAGACACGCCTCATTTTCCCATATCGTTCCATCACTTCACACACGGCATCCAGCCCCTTTTTCTGTCATGTAAGTGCAAAAACTTTATATTTCAATAAAGACTTTGCGCCTTAGGATATTTTATTTAATTGCTGCTACTGTTACTCGGATCTTTGGGATCTGCTGTTTCTATATATTTGATGATTTCTATGATCTTTTCTGCCGACATGCCCTCGCTTTCAAGTGCATGGATGAGATTTACAACTTCTTTGCCTGTCATGTATTCACTCACTTTCCATCACCGCCTTTCGATGGTGACATTATACCATAGTGCAAAGTCCTTATTCAATCATTCCAAAAAATTTTACACCTTAGATGTGATGATATAGTTACTCTTCAAACTCCAAATCATGCAAATTAATTCCAAAGCTTTCAAGTTTGACTTTTGTTGTTTTAATTTCATAGTCTAACACTTTGTTTTCACATGTATTTGCACGTTTAATAGCCTGCAGATTCTTATAATAATCGATGATATTATTAATAACTTCAAATTGATTCACTTCGTCTCCTGCTTTCATGCTATCACCACCTTTTCAAGTGGTATTATACCATATCGCAAAGTCTTTATTCAATTATCAATGTAGTAAACTTGCACTCTGCAATAAAAGGGATTTCATCTGCCCGAACAGGCAGCTGTAGAATAAAATCTTTCAGATTCATCCATGTTTTCAGGGTAAAAGGAAACAGCTACCGCTATTACATAGCGATAACTATTTTTAATGTAGCACGACATTTTCATTTTGTCAAGCCCTGCTTATTTCCTCATAATTTTGCATCTCTTCTATAAACTTCCTCACTGCCTGCGAATACGGTATATTTCTCCGCCAGGCAATGACTGTACTCGCGGTAATCTCCGGGTAGAGCTTTCTCTGTACGATCAGATCCTCGCGCCAGTATCTGGCGGCTCCGGTAACGGATACCGGATAGCCCAGTCCATACATTGCCATGACCCCGGCATTGGTACCGAGATTACTGATAAAAGATACCTGCAGCCTGCTAAAATCCTTGCCAAACCAGTTGGCCAATTCACTCTGTATATTTTCGCGTTCCGGCAGGATCAGCGGCTTATCCAGCAGATCTTCTCTGGTGATGCGATCCTTACGTGCCAACGGATCATCCGGCCGCAGTCCTACCACCCAGCTGTCACTGTCAGCGATTCGGATATAGTCCATTCCCTCTGTATTGACAGGCTCCAGGAACAGTCCAATATCTATCAGGCCACGGTTCATCAACTCATACACGCTGTCTGCCGTCGCTGTGTGCAGCCGGATCTGGACACCCGGGTACTTTTCCCGGTACATTTTACAGATCTGTGCCAATATCTCGACCGCAGCAAATTCTCCGCAGCCGATCGTCACCGTGCCCACTACGGGCCTTTCTCCGCTGCCCAGTTCCTCCAGCGTCTTCTCTTCCAGATCCAGGATCTCCAGTGCACGCCGTTTGAGCAGGATGCCTTCGTCCGTGAGCATGATCGACCTGCCTCCGCGCACGAATAGCTGTATACCCAGTTCTTCTTCGAGCGCCGTCATCTGTCTGGAGAGTGTCGGCTGTGTGATATGCAGTTGTTCTGCGGCTTTGGTAAAATTCTGTTCTTTCGCCACCGTCAGAAAATATCTCAGTAATCTCAGTTCCATGGAATCGAATCCTCTTTATTTTATCTGTGCATACTCCTTGTCAGTGACCGGCTCACACCACTCATTTGAAGTCTCGGTTCCGGGAACCTCGACTGCCAGATGTGAGAACCAGCTATCCGGCGCTGCGCCGTGCCAATGCTTGACTTCTGCCGGAATATTGATGCAGTCACCCGGCTTCATCTCAATCGGTGCCTTGCCTTCCTCCTGATAATATCCGCGTCCGGCTACGCAGACAAGGATCTGTCCACCGCCGCTCTTGGCATGATGGATATGCCAGTTATTGCGGCAGCCCGGCTCAAATGTGACATTGAAGATGCCTACCTGTTCGGTCGATACCGGAGCGAGATAGCTGTGCCCGATAAAATACTGTGCAAATGCATCATTGGGAGCTCCGATCGGGAATACCATTGACTTTGCATGC